>NZ_JBALOW010000041.1:41236-41735 GCF_036965085.1 Bacillus sp. JJ1532 | reverse complement strand
GTACCAGGGACTTTATAGGTTGCGCATCTTCCTGTTCCGTAAAAAACATATTCTAAAAAAATATGATATTATATTCCTGTGTGAAAATTCCCATATGAATGTAATCAAATATATATTGTAGGAGGTTAGTACATGCTATACATACTAATCTTAGTATTAGCTTTTTTAACATGGTTTTTACCGCTGCCCGGTAAAATAATTTTGTTAGGCATTAACTTTTTTTTACCAGACCCCATGCCTTTCGGAGATGAAATCATTCAAATCATAGGCTTTGTAAAGACTAGTAGAAAAGGATACAAAAAGATTTCAAAACGATAGGAAGATTAATAGAAAATTATTTTATAAAAGCCTATAAATGGGCTTTTATTTTTTGGGGATCGATGTTCTTTTGAAGAGGCGGTTTCCATAACAAAAAAACGAGAGATCGTAAAAGATCACTCGTTTGGTAATAAGTATTAAGCTAATTTAGATCCACCGATGCTATGTTGTACCGGGTAAT
>NZ_JBALOW010000041.1:0-40961 GCF_036965085.1 Bacillus sp. JJ1532 | reverse complement strand
GTTGTACCGGGTAATCAGCCAGTTCAACAGGATCTATACTATGCTGCACAGGATAGTCGGCCAAGTTAGAAATATTAGAACCGAAAGCACCCAATCCTAAAACAGATAATGACAGGGCAGTTACTTTTAATAGTTTTTTCACATTTCCACCAGCTTTCCCATATTTTATAAGATAAGTAGATTGTATCAGGACTTAAGTAGTTTAGCAATCTCACTTTCCATAATACTTAGTAATTTTGTCTTTTTCTCCAATGTTAACAGGTGAAGGCACTCGTCTAAATAGTGTTTTCCTTTTTCAACTTCCCCCATTTGAACATAGTTATGTCCAATTTGGTAATGAAATTCATTTAAGAGATATAGCAATTCTTCATTAATACAGAGATTTAGTCCTTTATAACAATAAGAAAGAGATTCTTCATACATATCTAATTTGGTATACGCTTGAGATAAGCCAAATAAAATTCTTAATTTCCCTTTCATATTTAATACGTGTGGGAGATTTTCTATATTATTTAAGGCCTCAAGAAAAATGGTCACGGCACTGCGATAATTTTTAGTATCGTAAAAAATAAGCCCAATACTTGTTAGGATTTCAATTTCCCTCTCAGTAAGAGATACCCTTTTTGGATTGGTTAACGCTATTGCCTTACTCAAAGTATCAAATGCTTTATCCGAGTCGCCATCAAGGTGATGGTAACAAATTCCCTGATGCCACATCAAATATTGCTTTAAGGATTTTTGAGTAAATAAGGGACTGTCTTCTTCTTGTTGAATGATATTGCTGATTGCTTCGTAATTACGATCTCTTTTAAACTTTTCTATTAGTTGAATAACTGCATTTGGGTAATGGACAGTTGTCTTGGAAGCGATATCGAAAAAATAGGTTAGTTCCATATCGAGCTTTTTTGAGAATTTATAGAGCACATCTATGGTGGGGTAGGATCGTTCTTTTTCGAAAGAGATTAATTCATCTACTGTGCAAATTCCTTCTGCTAATTCCTCTACTGTTAAGTTTTTGTATTGCCGAAAGGATTGGAGGATTTCTCCAAATAAATATTTCTCTAGCTTCATATAAATCCCTCTTTTCAACAATCTCTAATTCTATAGTAACATATTCCTTTTCTCTTAATAAAGGGAAGAGTGACTTATGTTTTGAAAATTCAATAGTATTTGGAAATTTTATTTTCAATGTGGTGAATTTAGAATTATTTATTATTATTCATTATAGTTAATTATTATACAACAGTATTTTGGATCTGTGTATTTTTCAAGGTCATTTCCTCCATGGATAAAATGCTAGATTCAATACTATCCATTGAAAGATCGTTACTATAACCCCGATTTGATCATATATTGGATATTGGTCAAAAAACCTCAGAATAAAGAATTGCAGCGGCAAAAGACATAGGGAGAATAGCAGTAAATTTCGATTTGATTTTTGCCATAAAGGATATAAGTAGGATTGTTGAGTCCGTATATCCCGGATCATCCATCGGATAGATAAACCTAAAAAGAGAAGATCGAAAGGGAAAATGATTTTTCCTACCGGTATGTCTGTTCCTAATGTGTCCCCCCGAAAATGAACTGTTTCGGAGGAGAAAAACCATGAGCCTGATTCAGCGATTAACACGAAAAACCAGAGTAATAAAAGCCAATGAAATGGCTTGCGGGCGCCTCTCCATCCGAGAAAAATGACTGTAATCAGCAATGCGGTGAATATCAGCAGGAGCCAGTAATGCCCGGTGATTCCGCTTCCGCCTATTCCTAGCCATCCTGACCATGTATAGGAGCGGCCATCGAATAGCCCCCGAATCACAGGTAGCCAGAAAGTAATTCCGCTAACCATTACATATGCAAGAATAACGTGCAAAAGCCTATCTGGTTTCCATTTCATGCCGATCACCCCTAATAAATTGTATTAATCTTATTGATTTTCATGCCTTCTAAACGCATTTCTTAGAAAAATTGGAAAAAGGTTTGATACGGGGAAACTTTTTTCTGGAGCTTTAGTAATATATTAATTGAAAAAAATGTCATTTTATCAAATTGGAGTGAATTGGGAGAGAGACCTCTAGGCATGAAGCGGAAGTTTTGGGGGAGGCCATTCGCGCTTAAAAAGATGACAAAACGGAATTGGCTGACAACTTGCTTAAATTGGCTGATAAACCTTCATAATTGGCTGACAAACTACCAAATCTGGCTGATAAGCATGCATAATTGGCTGATAAACTATCGAATCTGGCTGACAAATAAAAAAAGTCCATTCATTAAGAGGAATTCAAGATAAAACATCGAATTAATAACTTCAAATACGGGAGAGGAGTGACATATTGATTAAAAAAGACAGAAAAAAGCCGATCACTTTACGAAAATTGGAAGCTTTGGACAGGAGAATAACGCCTGCTCATCCAAAAAAGCAATTAATAGCGGATGATTTGGCAAAAAAGAGAGCGGGTTTTCGCGGGGAGCAGGCGCTTGATTACCATTTAACCTTCATGCCGACTGAAAACTACCACATTTTCCACAGTTTAAGATTACAGGATCATAAAATGCGATTTTTCCAAATTGATACCTTAATCCTTACTCAAAAATTCCATTTAATCCTCGAAACAAAAAACTTCTCAGGGACCTTGTTTTTCGACCAGGAATTCCATCAATTATTGCGCACCAATCAAAACGAAAGTAAAGCCTATTCCGATCCGATCACCCAAGCAAATAGACAGACCCGTCAACTTCGATTGTGGTTAAATAGTCATCGTTTTCCATCCGCTCCAATCATTCCATTTGTAGTCATCAGTTCTCCATCGACCACGATACAAACGAATCCGCAATATTCCCACCTGCTGCGAAATGTAATTCACTCAGCTGCACTTCCCTTTAAAGTTGAAGAGATTGAGAAAAAACACAAATCGAACCTCTTAACCAAAAAAGAGCTAAATGCCATTTCTCGGCTGCTATTAAAAAAACATGTACCCTTTAATCAGGATATTCTGGCCAAGTTTCAAATTGGAAAAGAAGAGATTGTGACTGGAGTATATTGCAATAGCTGTTTGTTATTCTCCATGCGAAGAGAATGGGGGACTTGGAAGTGCACAAGATGTAACAAGGCAGATCCCGCTGCCCATCTCCAAGCACTTGAAGATTATGCGTTATTGTTTGGACCAACTATTACAAATTTGGAACTAAGAACATTTTTGGGAATCGAATCAGAGTCAGTGGCTAGGAAAATTTTAACCTCAACTTGTCCTGAATCTTTTGGGGAAAAAAAGAATAGAGGATATATAATTCCGATGTGGCTGGATTGACTAGCAGCTTTGGCTTCATCCTTATGAATGGGTTGCGCGCCGCATAATTGGCTTACAAACTGCATGAATTCGCATTGCGTCACCGAATTGGCTGATAAACTGCATGAATTGGCTGATAAACCACTTAAATTGGCTGACAAACCATCAAATTTGGCTGACAAACCTCCTAAATTGGCTGACAAACCATCAAATTTGGCTGACAAATCTACTAAATCTCCCTCAGAGGAGATTTTTTAATAGCATATTTGAGAAATTCCACTAGATTTCTTAGAAAAATTTGATAAAAAGCACTCTTCCAATGAAAAATAGCACTCTTTAAGAAAAAAACCAGGGTTAAAAATGCATTTTACCCAAAATGGAGGGTGTCACCACGGGGACAGGCGCTTGCCACAATTCAACTACGATAAAAAGACAAAACCCCCACTGTAATCAAAACAGAAGGGGCAAAAATATTTTAATCCAAATTATCCCGCAAATACCGGAGCCACATATGGCATTGTTTTTGCCAAAAGCCAAACCAATATTAGGACAACTGGTGCGTGGAAGATTAATTGCAAAATAGAATATCCTGCGAGATCTCTTGCTTTAACTCCCAAAACACCTAATAAAGGCAGCATAAAGAATGGGTTGACCATGTTAGGGAGTGCTTCTGATGCATTATATACCTGCACAATCCAGGCCATGCTGACATTTAATTCTTTTGCGGCTTCAAGTAAGTACGGCGCTTCTACGATCCATTTTCCCCCGCCTGAAGGGAGGAAAAGCCCTAAAATGGCTGAATATACGCCGGCAATGAACGGAAATGAATTTTCTGTTGAAATGGAAAGAAAGAATTTTACTAAAACATCATTCAGTCCAGAGTTCATTAAGATTCCGAAAATCCCAGCATAAAGTGGAAATTGTATGAGTACCCCACCGATAGCAGGCACTGAATTAGCGACTGAGTTCAAGAAGTTTCTAGGTGTCCAGTGCAAAAGCAATCCTATCATTAATAACATAAAGTTATAGTTATTAAGATTCAGTGCAGCAATCGGTCCCGTTTTCGAAATGACGTGAATGATATAAACTGAACCAATCGCAACTAATATTAGATTTAAGATTGGGCTGTATTCAAACCACTCTCCAGGGCGCTCAGCTTTCTTCTTCGTCTCATCAAGATTTCCTATTCTGCCATAATCAATTCCCGCCATTTCGGCAGTTTTCGCTTTGTCTTTACCCGGGGCAGACACATACGCAATCCAAACGGATAAAACAATGAGAACGACAATCATGGTTAAATTTTGCCAGGTAAAAATGGTTTCTGACATGGAAATCGTCCCACTAATTTCGTATAAAGCAGGAGGAATCGATGCTTTCGTTGCCATCAATAAGGCTGCAGAAGAGGAAAGGCCCAATGCCCAAACGCTTCCAAGTCCAAGGAATCCCGCGGCGCCCATTGCCCGGTAATCGACACCTTTTACTCGTTTACTAATCTCTTTTATTAGAATTCCGCTAAAAATCAAGCTAAAACCCCAGCTTAAGAGAGACGTAAACATGGAAAAGAAGGCGACAAAGGCTACTGCTCCCTTTGTTGATTTAGGGATTTCAGCAAGCTTAGCGATAAGTTTATGAACCGGTTTAGAAGAAGCGACCACATAACCTGTAATAATTATAAAGGCCATTTGCATAGTAAAAGGAATTAAATCCCAATAGTGTGTTCCAAAATCAACTCCAATTTCGACAGGAGTCCTTCCCATTAATAAGGCAATAATAGCGATCAAAACGACTGCAATTGCAGCGAAAATATAGGCATCTGGGAACCACCTCTCACTCCAGTTTGCGAGTGAAAAGCCCATACGAGCTAAAAGCCCTTCTTGCTCTGTATTTACTTTATCTTTCTTCATCAAGAGTCACACCCTTCGTAAAATTTTGACTATTTATTTTACCTTTCCACCTCTGATACAACTATAAACTTCGCTTTTGTCTTCTCCCTCATTAGACTGAAACCGCTTCCAAAACTTGCTTATACCATTACCCCCTATGATTGCCCCCATGGAAGATTTTACATTTTGTTTGAATATTAGTAAAATTCATAAATAGAATATACTTTATTCTATTTTCGAATAAAGGGAGAGAAGTGGCATCATGGGACTTCGTGACAAAGGGTAATATGAAGTTATTACCAAAGTTAAAAAAATGCCAAGAAAGGACCCCTCTCATGAACTCAATAATCATTGAAAAAGCACCCGCTATTGTAAAAGTAAAACTGGATCCTATCCCTATCAATCTGCCGCATGAAATCCGACACCAGCATGAACTTTATTGGCAAAAACAAACGAAAACGAATCCCTCCTTACGCAACGGAGAAGTCTTTACGATTACCACTATCAAGCAAACACAGGAGGAGCTTGTCGTTACGGTGGCTAAGACTGACTATAAACATTATTTATACACACTGAACCATGAAAACTGCGAAACACCATGCAAAGTCATTTATACGTGCGCCGCGGTCATAACAAGCGACAAGAAAATAGCCATTGGCCGAATGAATTGGACAACCTCTACACCTGGCCGCCTTCAATTCACTGGAGGAGGACTGGATGAATCGGACCTAGAAGAAACAACATTTAATTTAGAGAAAAACATCAGCAAAGAAATAAAGGAAGAGCTCGGATTAGACATTCACTCACCATCCACTCGCTCTTTTATCCCTAAATTCATAAAGCGTAAAGGTACACATGATTTTTGGGCAATTATTTATGAACTATCTGTTGAGTACACAGCCGCAGAAATGCATGCCCGATTCCTTACCCATAATCATCATTTAATAGAAATGGGACAGCAGCCAGAGTTTGATGATCTTCTATTTGTCCCTATTGAAAAATCAGCTGTAGAAGCCTTCATCCAAAATGAATCATCCCCGATGGTTGATTACCTAGCTCCTATTCTAGTGAAGTATACAGAATGCTAGGGAAAAAATATAACTATAATTCCATCCATAAATATACTAAAATAGGACTTAATACATAATGTCATTATCTGCCGTACGTGTTAGAATCTTCCAGTTACGACCGCGGACGGTGTTTGACAACAAGGGGGGAGCACCAATGGGGAATTTGAAAAAGTATTTTAGTTTATTGCTAGTTTTATTGCTGCTGTCGAATGTGACTTCTGTTTCTGCAGCGGAGCCGATTGATGAAATACGAGATTTGATTAAGGAATATTACATAGAGGACGTGCCGGCATCGGTATTATCAAAGCCGACTGCGAAGGAAATCACGGAGCATTTGGACCCTTATTCCGTCTACATGTCAGCTCAAGAGTTTAACCAGTTTACGAATGGCATTGAGCAGCAGTTAGTGGGAGTTGGGATCGTTCTGGATGAGGATCCAAAGGGAGTCAAGATTATTTCCGTGATCCAAAACGGTCCAGCTGATCGGGCTGGGTTGAAGGCAGGAGATATTATTATCGGTGCCAATGGAACGGGCTTAGCCGGACAATCCGTGCAAAAAGCCGTTTCGATTATTACGGGCGCAGCGGGTACTTCCGTCACGCTGCAATATATTTCAGTAGACACAAATGAAAAGGTCACAAAGACGTTAACAAGAGAATTAATCAGAATTCCGAATGTCGAGTATCAAATGCTCGGAGGGGATATCGGCTATATTCGCCTTCACAGCTTCTCACAAGAGGCAACAGAGGACATTACGAATGCCATTGGAAAATTACCGGGTGCAAAAGGCTGGATTTTTGATCTCCGGAACAACGGCGGAGGCTATGTGTCTACTGCCCAGGAAGTAGCAGGTCTATTCCCTAACGTAACAAACGCGTTCCAGCTTCGATATAAATCGCAGCAGCCTGAGGTTTACGCAGCCCTTCCGCAAAAGGTCAAGTTTACAATCCCAACTCATATTCTCATCAATGAATATAGCGCAAGTGCTTCCGAAATGGTCGCCGTCTCTGTCAAAGAACAAAAAGGGGCAACTTTATACGGACAAACTTCCTTTGGAAAAGGGTCCATGCAGTCGCTATTCACATTAAGTGACAGCAGCACGTTAAAATTAACAACAGCCCGATTCTATTCACCGAGAGGGATTCCTGTTCATGAAGTAGGCGTCACTCCAAATATTGAAACGGCCGTGGGAGAGGAATTAATCGTCTCGCATAGAGATCAACTCCTTGCGAAACACTCAACCTATCAAAAGCTGCCTGCACTAAAGGATGTTCCGGTAACCAAATCATTTACCGTTCAAATGAACATGCAAATGGATTGGTCCAAACTAAACGCTCAGGACGTTCAGCTGATCCAACTAGGCGGCAAGGAAGTACCGGTTGATGTGAAAATAGCGGATGATTATAAAATGACCATCACTCCGAAAGCACATTTGCAATCAAAGGGTAAATATTTGCTCATGATCCATCCGAAATGGACAAGCAAAAGTGCAAAGCAAATGCAGAATGGAATCTATTTAGAGGTAACAGTTAAATAAGATATGGCTAAGTGAACCCGGGAGAAATCCTGGGTTTTCTAATGTTATTGAGAACAAGGAAGAGGGCCATTACCATACTATATGTTCTTTATTAAGAAAAAAATGTTCGTTTTCTATTTAAAATTCAGATTATTTATTGTATAATATAGAATATAATTCAATGGGCATGTTCAAGTTGCTTATTTTTTTAGACTAATTGTTCTATATAACGAATAAAAAGGAGGACATCACATTGGTGCCAAGGTCTTCTCGACATAGGAGTAATAAGAGAAAACAAAGGAAAAGAATGTTTAAGGCTTTTTCGTCTAGTGTAGCTGTTTCATCCCTGATATTAGGAAGCGGGCATTTAGTATCGCCTACATACAGCGAGTTTAATTCAGTTAGAGAACAGGAAGTGGATATTTCTGCATGTTTTATTTTTCCTCAGACGATTGAGCAGATGCGAGACCGTACAATTGAACTTCAAGAGGAAGCGAAGTCTGTATTAGATGAAGCCTTAGGAAAAGTAGCGGAACTAAACGTTGAGTCCATGAATGAGAAATTAGCCGGCTTGAAGAAAGATGACGGAACAGAAGCTGGAGCTGAAGGGGGAACAGAAGGTGGCACTCCCTCCCAAGAACAAGAATCCGGTATAGATGTGACAACAATTGAAGGGCTTCAGGAGGCCCAAGCCCTATTAGTGGCAGAAATCGCCGCTCTAGAAAACACAATGACCACTCTTCAAAACACAATTACTACAAATGAGGAAGAAATAAAAACGCTTGAAGAAATCACCAAAGAGATTGATGAAATGGTAACTCAATTGGAAGAAATCATTTCAGTTGTTTTTCCTAAAGCCCAGGACCAAATTCAAGAAAAATTAGATGAAATGAATGAAATTATTGAATACATTCTTGAAATAAAAGATGCAGCCATCCAAGATTGTAAATTCGAACCTCAGTTTTTCGAGGACATCTTACTGCAAATGAATACGGAAAAAGCCAAGACGGAAGAATTGATCAGCAATCTGGAAGAGAATCTAGCTATTACCCAAGAGCAAATGAATCAGCTGGAAACTAATGCTTTAGAGCTGCAAACGGCCATGGAAGAACTTAAACAGGCAAATGTAGAATTGTTAGCCTCAATAGAAAGTATAAAAGCTCAAATCGCAGCGATCAATCAACAAATCACAGCAATTGGCCAGCAGATTGCTGACATGAAAGCATTACAAGTGCAAAAGGATAGCTTATTCGCAGGAATGGGTGCACTTAAAGAATACTTGGAAAAGTCAACGGACTTATCAGAGGAGCAAATCCAACTATTATTAGAAAAGTTAGCAGGTGTCGTCAAAGACATTGAAAAAATAACCCTTGATAACAAAGACATGTCCGCGATTGAAAAAGCAATACTTGAACTAGACCAAGAAATTAAGCAAGAAGAAGAGAAAGCAAAATTGGAGAAAGAAAGGCTTGCAAAAGAAGAACAGGAAAGACTTGAGAAAGAGCAGTTAGAGCAGGAGGAAAAAGAGCGGGAAGCTAAAGAAGCAGCAGATGAAGAGCTTGATCAGGAGCAAGAACCTGGTGAAGGTGAGGAAGAGCTAGAAGAAAAGCCAGTTGGAGAAGAAAATAAAGAAGATGGAGAGGGTAAAGAAGAGACTGAGGATAAAGATAAAGAAGAGCAAGAAGAAGGTAATGAAGAGGAAGACGGAAACGAAAATGAAGAGGAATCCAAAAAGGGTGATCAGGAGCTAGAGAAAGAAACGGATCAAGAAAATAAAGATAATCCAGGTCAAGGTAATCCTGAAAAAGCAGATCCTGCAAAGCTAGGGCAAGGTAAACCAAATGATAAACCAAAGCAAGAAGTGCCTAAGAAAGAAGAACCAACTAAACCAGGACAAGGCAATGATAACCAAGGTCAAAAACCTCAAGAGCCTCAAGAGCCCAAGCCTGTTAATAATTCCGAGAAGATAGACCAAGGGAATAAAGAGTTAGCAAGAAAAGAAAACTCGAATCAATGGGAAAATGGTATTAATCTTCTATTGAATCTGCTCGAAAGGCAAAAGTCAGGAAATGATAAAAGTACACCACAATTAAAAGACGATAACAAGGTTGAAATGAGAAATGAAGAAACGGACCATCCTGCAGTGGTGGAAGTAGCCCCAACGGCAACTCATAGTCCAGTTTAGATTATTAATTAACATGCAGCTCCGGTAGTAGGTCATGGCTACCGGGGTTTTTCTAGTTGGAGAGGTTTAACTATAGGCAGAGTTGGAAGTCACCCAGTGTATTAAAGATAAAACAAAAAAAGCCAGCACCCTCAATCAAGGATACTGACAAAAGTTCGGCAGATAACTCTGCCCAGTTAGGTAAGCACTAGCCATTGGAACAGTCCATTACTAGTGTCCATCTATAAGACGGTTTGACTATCAAAAAAGTTTCATTCAATCCGAAGAATTTTGAAAATATTTTCTTCTTGTTGGTCTTTCTGAGATAAATCGTCATTTTCCTCATCTGATTCGGTGACTTTACTGTTAGGCTCAGTTTCTGACGAATCATGGGAATCCTCATCCATGACCGTCTCTTGAGACTTGTCTTGTTCACCAGCAGCTTTATTGCCCTCTTTGAACTCACTAAAAAGCGTTGGCCAGATGATCAGGTTAATGATGATGAGGGTAAAAATGAACGTATTGATAAGAGCCTTTTTTGCCATTACGGAATCACGATCTCCTTTGTTTCCAGCACCTTATTGGATATGCTATACCCTTTAATAGTCAGCTTTTCTCCTTTCTTCAGGTCTGGTGTATAAAGGACAAACAAGTTATTTCCCTTATACTCAAATTCATTACTGCCGGCCTTCACCTTCGTCACATGGTCGCTAACTTTAACGGAGATTTCAACAAAGTGTGAATGGCGTTTGGTCTGGGTACTCACCAACTTCGTATCTTTCTGGGTTGAATTTGGAGTGGTGCTGGGACTAGGGTCATTTTTACTAGTGTTTGTTGAAACTTGTCGATTGTCAGTTTTTGTCGGACCGCTTGTCACTTTATTGGTGCTTTCTTTTGTAACTAGCTTAAAAGGCAAAACCGTATGTTCATTCAAAAACGTACTCTTACCCGTTTTTATATTCCCCTTAATGTACAAATAATATTGAACGCCTTCCTTATAAGAAGTTTCCGGTGTAATCGTTACTTTGCTTTCATTGGCAGAGAGACGCAGTTTTGTCTGCAACTTCTTCTGACTTTTATCTATAATATAGAAGTTTTGCTTCTTAACCGTTCCCTTGTTCACGGGTGCAGTAAAAGTAATGGACCAGCTCTTTAATGGATCCTTTATCGTCCGTTCATCTAATACAACCTTTTCAATCGAAGCTTCTCCTCTCAGAATTCCAGGAAATACGACAATAATCGCAATCATGCTAAGAAGAAGTAATGTTCTTCTCATTCTACCTGTCCTCAACCTGTACTTTAATATCCTGCATTAAGCTTTCAGATAGAAGGGTTGTGAACAATTTATCATTGGACAGGAGTTCATAGAAGGTGTAGCCCTTCCCAGCTGTTTGGTACTTAAAGGATTCCTTATAGGAGTTAATTATTTTGCCTTCTTCTGTAGCGAACTTAATTATTTTAGAGTCGATCGTTTTCTGATCTTTATTTTGAACGGTTACACGAACATCAAAGAAGTCAGGAACCTTTGAAAAACCGATATCGAACACCAATGTCCTTTGAGCTGCCCCTTTTGTTTTTGGAGGCACAGGATCAGCAAATCCCTTTTGCAGGACTTTTCCATTCTTCATAATATCAACGTGTACGGTATCTACATCATCACTCTTCGTTGTAATATCAATATTCGTGATGCCGCTAAAGGAAGTTTGGTCATCCTTCATCGCGCCGGGCTTCTTATGCATAATATTAATTTCATTTATATATCTCTCTGGAGCGAAGGCTTTTATTTGCCTAGGAGCATAGTCATCCAGTAAATTCGTCAGCCTTCTTTCGTTTACGACCATGAGTTCATAGAAATCAATGAAGTTCGTATGAAAGGAGTAGGAAAGAGATTGATAATATGTCCCATTTTGCAGCTCAACGGCTGGAGCATTCATTTGAACAAGGTATTCCTTGTTGAAATCCATCATATTCTCTGGAACGATGATTAACGTTTGCCCATCTTTCCGCACATTTTTAATGGGGAAATCATAATAGGTGCTATTGGTTCTTTCATACAATCTTATATATTGTGAGGACACATTTACGATGTTGCTATTAAACTCGATTTTAATGTCTGTATCGATTGGAACATTCTGATCCCCAGCTGCAGGAATGGTTTTTTCGATTTGGGGATAAGTAGTGGCCCTGGCATGGTTGTGAAACGCGGGGCCTATTATAGATAGAAGTAAAATGATCATAACTCCCATCACCTTGGCTGTCTTCATTGTCATTAACCACCTTCATATGTAATGTTTCGTTAGTCTTACTATACAACGAATTTCGACATTTCTCTACCGAAAAAAAGGAAAAAGCCGCCATAATTGGCGACTTTTCCTGAACGCTGAAGCGAAGGTTAGTACAAGCGTACTATACAAGTTAAAGAAAGCATCCATTTGGGAGAAAACCTTCTTACCCCTAGTGTACCAAATAATACGGAAAAATACATGAAAAATTTTCTAATTGACCCATTTTTTTATTTTATATGCAATTTTTTTTTGTTCTTGCATACAATTAAAGGGTGTGCATTGTCTATGAAACAGTAAATATATTACAAAATTAATAAAAATATGATAAAAATTGTAGAAATTTAGCAAGCTTTATATTATCATATGATATATAAACCAAAGTTGGAAAGCCTATCTTCACTTACCAAAAAAAATATACATTGGTAACTATTGCATTAAAGGTAATAGTTTGGTATACTTTTTTACTAGTTAGGTAAGCGGTGGATATAGAGGAAAATACAACCATTGGTTTATTCATTGCTAACAAAAAAATGCACTACATAGCATGAAGGGAGAATACAAGTTTATGAAAAAGAAAGCTATTAAACTAGCAACATCAACAGCTATCGCAGCTTCAGCATTCGTTGCTGCAGCACCAGCTAACCAAGCTGATGCGGCTGTGAACGTAGATCAATTAGTTAAAGATGCAGAAAACGCTGCAGGTGCTCTTAAGTGGGCTATCTCTGTAGAGGGTACAGCTGATGGTAAAACAGCTCCTCACGCTCTTTACAATCTTACAAAAGATACTAACAAAGCAGCTCAAGCAGCTGTTGCAAAAGCTAGCGGAGCTCAAAAAGTTCTTTACACAGCTCGTTTACAAGCTGTTGAACTTCAAATTTCTCGTGCAATGGCTTATATCGATGGAATCACTGCTGGTAAAAAAATCGAAGGTGATACAGCTACATTAAATGCTGCTATCGCTGCAAAAGACCTTGATAAGGTAGAAGATGCTTACCACAAAATGACTAAAGAATACCGCAAGCAAGCTGCGCTTCTTGACCGTGTATATGGTCAATCTACTCGTGACGTTATCCGTAATGCCACGAAGAAACCAGCAGAAGCTGCAATTGAAGCTGTAAAAGTTGACGTTACAGTTAAAATGCACTTAGATGCTGCAGATAAAGCTATCAAAGCTAATGACTTAAAAGCAGCTGGAGAATCTTTAGAAAAAGCTCAAGCTTGGCTTGATAAAGTAAGTGCAACATTCAAAGCTGAATTAACAAAGAGCAGTGAAGATGTAGTTAACGCACTTCCATTAAAAGTATCATCTGTAAGTGCTCTTGATAAAACTACTGTTGAAGTTAAGTTTACAAAAGCTGTAGATGTTGCATCAGTTTCACACTTTGCATTTGATAATAACTTAAGTGTTTCCTCTGTAGTTTTATCTACTGATAAAAAGGTTGCAACATTAAAAACTACAACTCAAGTAGAGGGTAAAACTTATACTTTATCCTATAAAGGTGAAAATACAGGCAAGAACTTTACTGTTGGTAAGAGTGCGGCAGATGATAAACTAACAGTGGATGCAACTGATGTTGCTCGTTTTGACAAAGGTACTAGTCGTTTATATGTAGTTACTCTAAAAAATCCTGATGGATCAGTATTTAAAGGGAAAGCAAAAGTAGATCTACAAAAACTAACATCTGCACTTAAAGCTAATGGTGTTACTACAGATGCTGGAACTGCTATTCTTCAATCCGTTAATGGTGTTACAGGTGTAGCAAGCACAAATGGATTTAATGCTAATATTACAACATGGGAAGGCTTAGTGAATGATGGTAAGTTAAACATTATCGTTGCTAACGCTTCTCTTGCTAATACAACTTCTGTTGGTGTAGCACCAGTAATTACTATGAACAGCAAAGCAGATAATGTATTTGATGCTGATGACAAATCTGTTGAAGGTGGAGCTGTAATCTTCCTTGAACAAGCAGCTAATGCTACTAATAATTTGTTTACAGATATAGATGTTAAGTATGTGAATAAAGATGCGAACTTCTTCACTGCAACAACAACTGGTGGCACAGTTGAAGTTAAATACAACTACGATAGCAATGATATCTATCAAGTTAATGGAAATGCAGTAACTGAGGCTGACTTTGAAAGCAAGCTTTCAAAAGCTGATAGAATTGACGTTAACTACCAAAATAATGCGAAAAATGGTCAATCAATTTTCAATATTACAGTTGATCATAATACTGCTGACTTAACAGTCACTACACCTTCTAAAGGAACATTAAGAGTAACAAATTCTTACTACACATTAGTTGGTACAGCTCAACCTGGCTACACAGTTCATGTTTACAGAAATAACGGTAATAATGCAGTACATGATTCTGGAGAACAATTAATTGGTAAAGTAGTTGCTGATTCAAATGGTAACTGGAGCCTTGGTGTAAACCTTGATACTAACCAATTAAATGATTTCGTTGTAGTACAAGAAATTACAGGTGTAACAGTGGCAAATGGTAAAGCTGGAGTACAAGTGAAACTTCAACATGGTAATTATATCATTACTGGTGCTGTTTTTGCAGATACTAATACTAATGGTTCAGTTGACCTTGGAGAAGTTGCTACAATTACTACAACTTCCGGAGATACAGTGAAAATTGCGGATGGAGCATCAATTACTGTTAAAGACTTTGATGGAACTTATGCTACTTTCACAAACGGTGTTAACAATACAAAAATTGAGAAAGATTCAACTAATGGTAATATCTTTAGAATTACTTTTGGATCTGCAAATGGTTCTATTTCCGGTGGAGATGGTAAATTAACTGGTAACCTAATTATTGATAGTGTTACAGGTATTACGAACCAAGATAATATTGTTTTAAACATTAAAGACAGCACAGATGCTGTAATTAATAACTAATTTTTATAAAGGTGCCTTTCGTGGATAAGTTTAACAGAAATTTGTGCATAGAAAGGACTGAAATTAAGAGGGTTATCGTATAAAGCGATAGCTCTCTTTTTTATATACATCCTAGCAAGCCGTTAATATTTAGTTGGTGAAAGTTCAATTAGAGAATTCAATGCATCCCAAAACAATGACAATTTCTTGCAGATGGTTACAATGATGTTTTCCTTAGGTTTAATGTTTTATTAAAGAAGTTGAAGAAAGTGGAACAGGAAACAGTTATTAAGGAGATTCTTCAAGCTTTAAGGTTGCATTCTAATCAGATGGAGCAATGGTTTAAAAAGAATTGAAAAGATTGAAAAAAGATTTGATTCTATTGAGGAGCGACTCGATCGAATAGAGAAGAAAATGGACGGGTTTCGTGTTGATATTGACAGAGACTTAGGAAACTGTTGACTTCATTGCTAAGAAAACCATACATTACGAAAAAACTCAGTGAGGTTTCATCATCAATAATTCATCTTAACACCCTCTTCATGTAGAGGAACACAATCCCATAGAGTCACATTGTAAAAAGAGTCTTTTGTTAAGTGAATGCTGCTATTCACTTCTGAAAGAGTAATCTTTCATCGTTTTTTTATAGATGAGTTTGAATAGGATCCTTGCTCTGTTAATTGCGATTGAATGTAGACATAATAGATAAAATTTCACATAGAGAATCCGGACTGATAAGTTCTGTTCTTTATGTTCTGTGGTAGTACTCTTTATTTGACAACTTGAAGTGGATACATGTGAGACATGCCCCTTTGATTTTCCCGCATTTTCCCCTATTCTAATCATAAAAAAGGGAAAGCCCTGCGGTGTTTTACCTATCGCAGAACTTTCCTTTAAAATTTAAAAATCCCTAATCCCACTTCAACCTTTAAGAAACAAGAAAATTCGGGGAGATACGGGCACGAACCTCAATAGAAAAAAGTCCCACGATATGTATCCATCACATTAGCTGCAGGGTTTACAAGATCTCTTGCGCCGGAAAGAACAACCGAATAGTAATACCCTTTGCGCAAGCCGATTCGATCAAGTTCTGACTTTGGCACAATGATAGTATCTGTATCACTAGACAATGAAGAATAGGAAACGGCAATTCCTTCAATTGTAATCGCAATCGGAGAACTCGCTGCAATCAATTCGGAAAATTTAATTTCCAAGTTTCCGTTTGGATCTGCTTTCACAGAGTTAACAGTAGGCTTTACTTGGTCGGAAAATATGAATGATGCAACAAAATCGACAGAACCTAGAGAAGCAGAATCTTCTGTTTGGATATTCTTTTTTGCAGTAACGGTATAATTTGAATTTAGGTATAGTGGATCATGCAATTCAATGATGGCGATTTTTTTGTCATCTGAAAGCTTTATACTTTTTATCGTTCTAGTAGAAACGGAGTAGTTGGAAATGTTTTCTGCACTATTCGTCCCATTTCCGGAAATCATCGCCTTGCTAAATTCAACCTTAATTCTTTTAGGCTCAACAGCCGTTACTTTTTCTATTTTAGGAATTGTCGTTTCTGCAATCAGGTTAAAATGATCTGCTAATGCTTTTTTGATACTTGGATTGTCGACATAATTCAAGTATTTCCGCGCTTCTTCAATATGCTTTACAGCAGTGAGATTGTCTTGATTAAGCAACGCTTCTGAAGCTAAATCGATTTCTGCTTTGACTGTGACAGCATACTTTGCGCTATCGCGAATTTTCTCAGCAGAATATTTATACTGTGAGCGAATTAATTCCCTCGTTGACTGGCCGTATACACGGTCCAAAAGGAGTGCTTGTTTACGAATCTCTCCCGAAAGCTCATGATAGGCTTTTTCAGTGGCATCATTGATCAAGTTGCTGTCTAGTTGATTGGTAAGCGCTAATTGTTTTTCTATGATTTTTTCACCGGCAGTGAGGGCGTCAATATACCACATCGTCCGGTTAATATGCAGCTTTACGTTTTGTTCCAGCTCAGCCAAATATGTATGCCTTTGGGCTGCAGGCAATGTCATCACGGCTTTTACCGCATTGTCATATGCTTCCTTGGCAGCATTATAGGCAGCCAATGGACGTGTCTTTCCATCAGCGGTTCCTTCAATCGAAATCGCCCATTTCAAAATCGTTCCTAAATCCTTTGCTTCCTTTACTAGATTACTAACATTACTCGATGAAGCCGCCCCCGCAGGCGAAGCAGCGACAAAGGCAGAGGCTGCCATTAAGGAAGCGCTCATTACTTTAATTGCTTTTTGTCTACTCATTGCAAACTCTCCTATGTTCAAAATATTGGTATTTTTGGCATTGACTATTATATATAATTCTATTGTAAGAGATAATGAGAAGTAATGAAATAGAAAAGTAGAGTAAGTGAAGTACAGCTGCAGTAAATACAAGCCTATTAATCCAATTTTTGCTATAATACTAGAAGAAGGGAGAAGATTGGATGAAAAAAAGGTTTTTCGCACTCGCAATGATTTTTACTTTACTGTTTTCTTTAGAGCAACCAAAGATTATGGCTGAAGGACAAAGTACAGAAGTGGAACAACAGGTTAGAGGCGGTTCAAGTATTATAGGGCCTCAAGTTTTTCAAGTGTCTGCCCTAACGGCTGCATCAGGATCAGATGAAATGGGGCATGCATACATGTATTTCATCATGCATGGCACGCCATCTGCACTGGCAGTCGTAGACTTAAATACGAATGAATTGAAAAAAACATATACGTTGGCAAATTCTACAAGTGCTTGGGGATTAGATGTGGATGAAGATGGAACCGTATGGGTTGGTGGAACAACCGATGGAAACGTGTATAGCTATAACCCGAATACGGATGAGTTCTTCGATCACGGAAATAAGTTAACACTTCCTAAAGATACAGCCATTCAAGATATTGACGCTGTTAATGGCGTTGTCTTTGGGTCAACTGCCTATGGCGGCTCCGTTTTTAAGTATGATTCAATGACTGAGGAATTAGTGAACTATGGGCAAGTTTCGTATCGAAAAGAATTTGCCAAGTCACTTGCGTATGATCAAGAAAGCAATTCTTTATTTGTTGGTGTTGGATCCAAAGCTGATCTCGTAAAATATAATTTGGACACTAAACAGAAAACGGCTTTTCTTCCAAATGAGTATCAAGATGACAAATACGTTCGCGATATTAAGTTCATCGACAATGAAATCTTCGCTCGTATGGAACCCTCTAATAGACTAGTTGTTTTTAATAAAGAGACATTGGAGAAAACTGGTGAGATTGAATTGAACTCAAGAACAATCTCGCAAAAATCCCCATCAGAGGATGTTCTTTTTTACTCCAAGAATAGTACACTCCATAAATATGATTTAAATACAAAGGAAGAAATAAACTTAGGAGTTTCATTATTAAAGGGAACTGAATTGCTGAATATTGAGTTTGTTCAATTAAATGCCGAAAAATATCCTGGGTATACACTGGTTGGACTAATAGATAACGATGGAAATGTCTTTAAGTACAACTTAGAAACGGGACACTATGAAATTACGAAAATGAAATTGCCGGCTCAGCCTGTTACGCTTTATACGATGATTCAGGATGAGAAAAGAGAGAATATTTTTATAAACGGTTATATGTCCGGCGGCTTGGCTATATATAATACGGTTAAACAACAAACAGAATTATATCCGAATATAAGCCAGATTGAGTCGATGACTACTGCTGGAAATAAGCTATACATCGGTGCTTACCCGAGGGCGAGAGTGTTAGAGCTTGATTTATCGCTTCCTTGGAGTGAGACAAATCCACGGGAGATCATGAGATTGGGTCAGAATGGCCAAGAACGATCAACAGCGATTGCAACCGTACCAAATCTAAATAAAGTGTATGTCGGCACATACCCTGAAACGAGCACCGGCGGAGGTGCCCTTGCTGTTTATGACTTAAAGGAAAACAAATACGATGTATATGAGAATTATATTTATAATCAAAGTTTAGTTTCTTTTTTAAGCCACGATGATTCTATTTATGTTGGGACCTCGATTCATGCTAATTACAATGTAAATAATCGCGGAGCAAGGTTTTTCCGTTTCGATCCGAAAGACCCAGAGAGGAAAGAATATATTTATCTGCCGCTTGACGCAAGTATGATTACGAGCTTAATATCTGATAAAAATGGAATCATATGGGGTATGGCAGATGGGACTCTCTTTTCATACGACCCAAAAACAAAAGAAATCAAAACGAAACAAATACTCGAATTGATCTCAGGTCGATTCCGCAATGCTAAAATTCTTGAAGGCATTGATGGCCACATTTATGGCGCTGTGGAGGGAAGGCTATTCGAGGCTGATCCTAAAACTTTAGATATTACGATTTTAAAGGAAGTTGGGGCAAATGAAATCGCCCAGGATTCAAATGGAGATTTATATTTCCGTCATGAAGCAACTTTATGGAAATATCACTTTTTTCAAAATAAAAATAAATAATAGTTAGGCCAGTTAGAAATGTATATTAGAAATCAACCTATTTTTGGTAGGTTGATTTTTTTTATTACCAAAATAATGGTAGAAATACGATTTATACTTGAAATATTATCCTCTATAACCAAATTAATAGTCTGTTGGCATATTTTTTGCATTTAATCAGGTAGAAAATTACTTTAATATATTCCTTGTAGGGGCAATTCACCAGCCTTACATAATGTTGGTATATTACAATAATAATATAAATATCTATCTAGGGGGATTTATCTTGAACAAGAAAAAAGCAATTAAAGTACTTAGTGCAACAGCAATCGCAGCATCTGCATTCGTTGCAACAGCTCCAGCTGGCGCTGACGCAGCAGCAACTGATGTTCAAACTTTAGTGAAAAAAGCTAAAGATGCTGGCACAGTTTTAAAATGGGCTATCTCTACAGAAGGTTCTGCAGATGGAAAAACTCGTCCATATGCACAATACAATGCAGCGAAAGCAGCTCGTGATGCAGCAGTAAAAGCAATTAACAAATTACCTGCATCTCAAAAAGCAGGATACCTTGCTGACATCGAGCAAAATGTAACTCTACATATTAACCGTACAATGGCTTACATCGATGCTATTACAGCTGGTGAAAAAATTACTGTTAAGAAACAAGCTCTTGAAGCACAAATCGAAAAGAATTTAATCGATGATGCTACTGAGAAAGCTTACCATGAGTTATCAACTGAAATTCGTAAGCAAGCAATCCTTTTAGACCGCGTTTACGGACAATCTACTCGTGACGAAATTCGTGCACAATACAAGAAATCTGCTGAAGCAGTACGTGACAGCGTAAAATTCGAAGTATCTGTGAAAATTGAATTAGACTTAGCGAAAAAAGCTCTTGCTGCTAACAATATTGCAGATGTAGAAAAGCACCTTGCTGCAGCTGGAGAGTACATGAAAGAAGTTAAAAACGAAGCTATGAAAGCTGCTTTAACTAAAGCTTTAGAAGAAGTTGAAGCCCAATTAACACCTGCTGTTAAATCTGTTGCAGCGCTTAATGCAAAACAAATTGAAGTAAAGTTTAATAGTGTATTAAATGCTGATACAGCACTTACAGGAGATGCTACTGAAACATCTTTATATACACTTGATAATGTAGCTGCTACTAGCGTTAAACTTTCAGATGATAAAAAATCTGTCATTTTAACTTTTGCAGCTGGCATAGAAGGTAAAGATAAAGTAGTAGTAGTCAACCCGGTTTTAACTACAAAAAAAGATAAAGATGGTAAATTTGTAGAAACAGAAAAACATAGCCAAATCTTCACATATACTGATGAGGTAAAGCCTGAAGTAACATCAACTACTTATGAAAATGGAAAGATTATTGTCACTTATTCAGAACAAATCGGTACTAAGCCATCTGTTGTTCGTGTGAATGGTACTCCTGTTTCAACAAGCGATGTAGCGATTGCTACTGCAGACTCAACAAAAGTAGAAATCACATATGCGGGATTACAAGCTGGCGCATCTGCTTCACTATATATTGCTGGAACTAAGGATAAAGCAACTGTTGCGAATGAAGCAGCATTATTTAATGGTACTGTCGTAGCTCCTGTAGCAGATACTGCTAAACCAGCAGTTACTAATGTAGAAGTAACAGGCCAAAATACTGCTAAAATTACTTTAAGCAAAGCTATTTCTGAAGCTTCTTTAGCTGCGAAATTACAACAGGGCGCTACTCAACATAATGTAACTTTAGTTAAAGACACAAATGATTCAACAGGAAAGACTTACACTTTACCAGTTGATATAAATGGTGGAACAGCTGGTGATGGAATCTTTGCTGGAACATCAACAACTGAAGCATTTGTTTTATACATTGCTGCGAATGCGATGACTGACAGCTCTAATTCAGCTCTTAAGAATGATTTGTTCAGCACAAATATTACTTTTGTAAAAGATACAAAAGCTCCTGCATTAGTAGAGACAAAAGTTTCAACTGATAACAAAAAGTTAGATTTTACTTTTGATGAAGCATTAACAGTAAAAGGCTCAACAAGTGCAATTGTTGTTAAAAATAGTGAAGGTGTAAAGATTACTGATTTAGCTGAATCTGCTCGTAAATCTGACGATGTAAAAACTTATCAAGTGGATACAAAAACTGGAGATGTTGCTTTAGAACCAGGCACTTACACAGTTACTCTTCCTGTTGGATTCTTCGAAGACCAATATGGAAACAAAACAAGTGAAATGACTGCAACATTTACCGTGGGTGCGCCAAATACTGCTGATACTACAAAGCCAACAGTAAGTGTTTCAACATCTGGAACAAATGAATTTCAACTAGTTTATAGTGAAGAAGTAACTTCAAACGCTCTAAATCTTGCTAACTACAAGCTTGATGGTCAAGCACTTCCGGTTGGAACCGATATCTTCTTTACTTCATCAGCTAAAACAACTGTTAAAATTGTTTTACCTGAGAACTCTATTAACATTGGTGATCAATCAACTGGAGCACTTGCTCATTTAAACATTTCCAGTGTAGCAGACAAAGCAGGCAATGTATTAGATACAGTTAACACTTCTGTTACTGTAAAAGACAACACTTCTGCTAAAGTAACGAACGTTCAATTTATCGGCACTGATGTATATGTAACATTTAACGAAGCGGTAGCAGTACCGGCTACAACAAATGCAGCTGATTTATTCAAGGTTTCTGTTAACGGAACAGACTTAACAGCGTCTGGTTTAACAAATGTTGCTACAGTAATTGGAAACACGAAGCAAGTTAAATTCTCATTAAAAGCTGCACCAGCTGCAACTCCAGTAGTAGCAGTTAAAGCAGGTCAAACAACACTTAAAGATGCTAATGGTGTTGTTGTAAAATAATATAATTTGTTTAAATCTAAGCCCTGTAGGATATCATTATCCTTTCAGGGCTTTTTTATTTGTGATCCGGTAGGTTTAATCTGGATGGTGGCAACTGTTCAAAAAGAAGTCACAATGCGCCTAAAAGGTTCTGCTGTCATGTGTTGCGGTGGGAAGTTATTCAAATCAATCAAATTCCTAACTCCTATTGATAATATAGTAGGATTGCCATAAAATTAGTAAAGAAGATAAAATGTAGAACTTTGACAGAAGGAGTCTAAAATGAAAGAAATTTATCGAAAGCTAATGCTATTAGGCTTAGTTATATTTATAGGAATTGGGGTTTTTTATACATATAAAGAAGGGAAGAAACAGGATAGAGGTTTTGTAGAGGATTCCCAAAGCTACCAGCATTCTTTAGCCCAAATGCAGGAAGAGGATTATAAAGGTGCTAAAGAACAACTTATAAATCTTCATAATAAGTATCCAGACCAGGCAATTATTACAAGAAATCTGGGTCTTGTATACGCGATAGAAGGAGAAATGGATAAGGCGGCCTTATATTATAAAAAGGCGGTGGATCAACGGCCGTTTATTATTCAGGATCCAATGTTCACTTTGCAGTTTGCTGAAATTCTTCTATCATTAGAAGAAAATGATGCAGCAAAGGAATACTTAGAATATAGTAAAAAACTTGGAATTCCTGAAGAGTTTAAGGGTCATGTTGAAGAACTCTTAGCTTACATAGAGACCATGAAATAAAGGTGAGAAAATGTCGAAAATAGAAGAGTTATTCGGAGAAAGAATAAAGGAAAATTCTTTACATTTTAATAAAATTATTAAAATAGAGAACGAAGAACAATTAGAAATTAATAAAGTTGATAGAATTCTAACGATAGGGTTAGCATTGTTAATCTTAATAGTCCCACTTGCCGTACGAGTTCATTTTACGGACTTCGTAAGCCCGCTGGTAACTGGATCAGATATAGATACAGGTGTTAAATCTGATATTTTTACTTACTATAAATTTATTACTCTTGTGATAGGGACGATAATTCTTAGTATTGTATTTTTATATAAAGTGTTTTTCGTTGGCTATATTATTCCGAAATCAAAAATCAATATTCTTACTGGTATTCTTGTTATTACTATAATAGTATCTGCTCTGTTTGCACCTAATAAAACACTAGCTCTCTTAGGAATGTACAACCGACATGATGGAACGATTTCATATCTATGTTATATCGCTCTGTTTTTTATTGCGGCAAATATTAAATATTCACCTAAATCCCTTAAAATGTTGACTTACTGTCTTGTTCCTTTTGTAATAGTTAATACATCTCTAGGTCTATTTATACTTTACGGAATTGATGTTTTTAAATGGACTTGGATAAATAAATTAATTTTTGGCGAATTGCCAGAGGGATCGAATGTAAATGCGGGTTCTCAGCTCTGGTCAACTTTTAATAACCCTAACTACATTAGTGGCTTTGCCGGGACATTAACTGCACTATTCTTTACCTTATCTATATTAAATAAAAATATCATTGAAAAAATAGTTATGTTAATCATTTCACTCGCAAGTTTCTCGATGGTGTTAACCTCGCTTTCAACAAGCGGGTTTCTAGCATTTTTAATTACAGTGCCGTTAATTTTAATTATAGGATTATTTTCGAAATCGAAGGGTAAGTCACTTTCGTTTTTCTTATTAGGGGTTCTAGGGTTTGCACTTATTCTAAATGCATTTGCAATAAAAAACCCGAAAGTTTGGGACGAGTCAATTGGTTTTATTGTCAGTAAGAATCCATATGTAGAGGTTAAACAATCTGCAAAAGAATTATTGGACTTTGACTTTGAATCAAAGGTGACAGCAGCAAAAGTGGACTATAAGCTAAAAGAATTGCCTCCTTCAGGATATTCAGCAGGATCGGGTCGTTCCTATATTTGGGAGAAAGCAATTGAGATGATAGGAGAAAGGCCAATACTAGGATATGGTTTGGACACATTTGTCTTTCATTTTCCACAAGATGATCCCGAGAAAAACTCAGCTTTAGGAACCTTTAATGTCATTACAGATAAACCTCACAATCTATTTATTGGGCTAGCCTATGGTGCTGGTGTGTTTTCAGCCATTGCTCTTATCCTTTTAATTTTAGCTCTTTTAGTAAAATGGGTTATTGATTTATTCAAAAGAAACTTAAGTAAGGAAACAATAGCAATAGGAATGATGATAGTAGCATTCTTAGTTCAAGCTATGTTTAATGATTCCATTATTGGTTTTACAAACGTGATATTTATATTCATAGGTGTACTAACAGCAAGTATCATAAATAACAAAAATGAAATTATAGGGGAAAAGTAAATGCAGGATGAAATTAGCTTACGAGAGTTAATCGAAACAATTTTGAATGGCAAGTGGATTATTGCAATCATAACAGCAATAGCAGTGTTAATTGCAGCAGTAGCAAGTTATTTTATAATCCAGCCTTCTTATGAAACAAGTGCAAAGGTTTTGGTGAATAGTGTGAAACAGGAAAATGCGGGTAGTGAGTTGGCAACGTATTTAAACGAAGCTGTATCACCACAAGTATTTTCAGAGAGATTGCAATCGTCTCAGTTATTAAAAAGAGTAATCGAAAAAGAAGGGTTAAAAGACTGGACAGTAAAAGGGCTAAGAATGAACTTAACTGTTGAAACAAAGCCAGACTCGAATATTGTGACTTTAACCTTAAAAGGAAAGGATCCAATAGTTATTCAAAAAACGCTTACTGCTATTTTAGAAGAATCAAAAGTATACATTGGGGAAAAGGTTTCTGAAAAACTAAACAGCTTAGCTGCTCAGTATAATGATCAACTGATGATTGAAAAGGAGAATTTAGATGAAGCCCTTAAAGAGTACAATCAATTAAGGGCTGCAGAGGGGCTTCCTTCAATTGTATTGTTAGATGCTATCACTTCAAAGGAAAAACAATATATTCTTCAAATTAGTAATGAACAACTAGCGGAATTGCAAACACTAAACAAAGATAAGCAAGTTCAATTTGAAAAGATTAATAATAAAGTGATGGCCCTAACAAACCTTTATAACAAATATTCTGATCAATATGAAGAAGCTCGAAGCATAGCGGAATTATATAAAGCAGATAGCAAACTGTCGATTCTTGCTGAAGCGGAAATCCCGTCTGACCCTGTTTCACCGAAAAAGACACTAAATTTAGCTATTGCACTAGTTTTAGGTCTGATGATTGGTGTAGCCGTTGTTTTCTTGCGCCATTATTGGAAGAATTCCGCTGTCTAAAGGTGCCGATAGATAGGGCATTATTCTATCTATTAATTAGTTATTGTCTGAGATAATAATGCTGAGGGCGGAATTGAGCCAGTATTTATCGAACATTTTAATATCTAATGGTAAAGCATCTTATGGTAGTATGTTTTATCATTGGATTTTTATTTTGGGAATAGGGGGATATGCTGATGACTTATCAAAAACGGCTGACGTTTTTGAGTATGCTCGACTCTTTAATTGTCTTATCAGCAATATATTTTAGCTATTTAATGCTTCATCCATATTTAGGCATATTTAAACTAGGCTCCTTATTGGTAAGTTCGATTACTTTGTTAGTCTGCCATCATTTGTTTGCTTATTTATACAAGCTTTATAAAAAGGCGTGGGAGTATGCGAGTGTCCGGGAATTACTAGCCATTGTCCAAGCCGTAACACTTTCTATTGTTACAACTGCCATTATCCAGATTATTATTTTTAATGATATTTATGTTCGCGCACTTTTTATTACATGGATGATTCATGTGCTACTAATAGGGGGCTCACGATTTTCATGGCGGATGTTCCGCGACCGCTACATACGGAATGAAGAAGTAGACAGAAAACTCACATTAATCATTGGGGCTGGATCAGCAGGAACCATGGTAGCTCGACAATTATTAAACAGTCATGATGCTGAGTTAAGACCTGTTGCTTTTATTGATGATGATCGGAAGAAGTACAACCTACAAATTCTGGGTTTACCTGTTATTGGGAATTCGAGTCATATTGTTAAAGCTGCCCAGATGTTGAAAATAGAAAACATTATCATTGCAATTCCTTCTTTAAATAAACAAGAACTAAATCGAATCTTTGATGAATGTGCAAAAACCAACGCTAAGACGCAAATAATGCCTAAGCTTGAAGATATTATGCTTGGGAAAGTATCAATTAATCAATTTCGAGATGTACAGGTTGAGGACTTGTTAGGCAGAGAACCAATTGAACTTGACATCAATAGTATCTCCGAATATTTGCTAAATAAAATCGTGCTTGTTACAGGGGCAGGTGGTTCGATTGGCTCGGAAATATGCCGACAAATATGTTCCTTCTACCCTACTAAAATTGTTCTTGTTGGGCATGGGGAAAATAGCATCTATCAAATTAAGATGGAACTGCGTAACCATTATGGAAGGTCAATAGAAATAATCCCAGTTATCGGGGATGTACAAGACCGGACAAGAATGTTCGAAATCATGGAAGAGTATAGTCCTGATGTGGTCTACCATGCAGCTGCACATAAGCACGTACCACTAATGGAGTACAACCCGAAGGAAGCAGTGAAAAACAATGTTTTAGGTACAAAAAATGTTGCGGAAGCTGCCGACACCTTTAGCGTGAAGACATTTGTGATGATTTCATCAGATAAGGCCGTGAATCCAACAAACGTCATGGGTGCAACAAAACGGATTGCTGAAATGGTTATTCAGCAGTTAGCAAATGTGAGCAGAACAAAATTTGTTGCAGTTCGTTTCGGGAATGTACTTGGAAGCAGAGGAAGTGTTATTCCACTTTTTAAAAAGCAAATTCAATCTGGTGGACCAGTAACTGTAACACATCCTGAAATGACACGATATTTTATGACAATTCCAGAAGCTTCAAGATTGGTGATACAAGCAGGAGCCTTAGCACGAGGCGGGGAAATTTTTGTGTTAGATATGGGAGAACCGGTTAAGATTATAGATCTGGCGAAAAATCTCATTAAGCTGTCAGGCTACACAATTGAAGAAATTGGAATCAAATACTCGGGGATTCGCCCAGGGGAAAAGATGTATGAGGAATTGCTCGGGGAAAGTGAGGTTCATAAGGAAGCGGTTTTTCCGAAGATATTTATCGGTAAAGCGGTTTTGGAGCAGGTGGAAGAGATTGAGTATCTTTTGGTCCATCATGACCAGTTATCACCTGACGAAATTAAAGAATTTGTAATTAATTTGGCTAATCGGAAGAAGAATAGGGTTTTATATAAAGGTGAAGTTGAAATCGGATAATGGAACTAAATTTGTTGAAATCCTTTATAGCCGCATGAATTAGTAAATAACTAAGTCCCTGTTTATTTGATTTGAATTATAGGATGGACAGGGAGCTGTTATTCTCTTTTATGAATTACGCTAGCTTTAGAATATGTGTCATTATCGTTGGATTAAGTAAAATTCAATTTGTAAGACTTGTTAGTCTTCGGGTCTTCAGTGTATACAGATGTACCAGAAAGAGTTAAAAAGAAGTATTTATGTGTCTTTTAAAATTGTTTTTGTCTCGTTTACTAAAATATGTTTTCGGCGATGTCTCCTGACCATTATCGATGGGGGCACTCGGTCATGCCGTGGGTAGAGTTATTCTGCCTTAGACGCTTGTTGTCAAGGGTGTGGCGTGAGGGTAGGTTGGATACCTATAAATTGAAAAAGTACATCTTAGGATTTAAATAATAATTTCTGGAGAACCTTTAAAAGAATTTTTAACTTTCTAGGATTAGGATATGCAATATTGTGTGCTCGGAAGTTTATTAGGATAAGCCGTTTCAGTGTTGCAGGAAATGATATAGTTCAAATGGTGTCAGATGGAAGTAACAAGTCGATATGGAAAAATTGATCCTTCTTATCAATTATGAGGCACCTTCTAATCTTTCGATTACAGGACATTATACTTTTACTCAGAAACTTTTATGTTTATAGAGTGTTCATGAACTAGGTACAGGTGGGGAAATCCAGCTACATATGCAATTCAGAGTTGAATTAGATTCAGCAGGTGTGTGCATATTGGTTTGAAGGGGAGCGGTATGATGTTAGGGAGAATTTGAGGTTTATTAAGACTACTATTGTGTGGTTGTTGAAGGATAGAGGGCTGAGAGGGAAGTTGTTAGAGTATCTATAGGATATTAAAGGAAAGGGTTTAGTGAAATAAAGGGTTGGAATATTAATGGGCCATTGTTCATATAGGTTATTTTTGATATATGGGCAAGGTTTTTTTGTTTTGTCAAGGAATGAAATGTTAGTGGGTTAGTAGTTGGTTGGAAAAAGGAGGAATTGAGGATTCCGATTAAGTCCTAATTTACTAAATAACTTTTCAAGGAGTGCCACAGGTATGTATTTTAAGATAAAAAGACTGATAGATATCATTCTTTCTTTAATAGGACTTATTGTTTTATCTCCTATTTTCTTAATCCTTATAGTTGCTATTAAGCTCGGTTCAAAGGGTCCCGTTCTTTTTAAGCAAAAGAGGGTTGGAATCAATAAGAAACATTTTAATATATTGAAGTTTCGTACTATGAGAATAGATACGCCAAAGGATACTCCTACTCATTTATTAGGGAATCCGGACCAATATATTACGAAGGTGGGGAAGTTTTTAAGAAAGACTTCACTTGATGAGCTACCCCAAATTTGGAATATCTTTGTTGGGCAGATGAGTATCATTGGGCCCAGACCAGCGTTGTGGAATCAATACGATTTGATTGCTGAACGGGATAAATATAGTGCTAATGATGTTCCACCAGGGCTGACTGGTTGGGCGCAAATTAATGGACGTGATGAGCTTCCTATAGAAGTTAAGGCCAAGTTAGATGGGGAGTATGTTGAAAAGATTAGTCTCTGGATGGATATAAAGTGCTTCTTTGGGACTATCGTCAGTGTTTTGAAGAGTGATGGTGTTATTGAAGGTGGCACTGGAGCTAAGAAGGAAGTTGCAAGTACCAAAGAGTGACAGGCTCTTCAGGAAAGTACACAGATTGAGGTGGAATAAACATGTTATTAGTTACAGGGATTACAGGACATAGTGGCAAGTATTTCTTGAAAGAGCTTATTAAAAACAATTACGAAGGTCCGATTCGTTGTACTATCAGAGAAAATTCTGATACAACGATGATAGATAATTCCGGATTAAATATAGAAAAGGTAGTTGGGGATTTAGAAAATCAAGAGTTTATGAATGATGTTATGAATGGTGTTAATACAGTTGTGCATATAGCGTCTATCTTTTATTCAATAACGCTTATGAAGGCGGCTGTTAAGAACAATGTTAAGAGAGCAATACTTGTCCATACTACTGGCATTTATTCAAAGTATAAGAGTGCATCAGAAGAATATAAGGATATTGAAAAAAACATAGATAAAATTATTAAGGAAAGTAATTCTAAGATAGGCCTTATATATTTAAGGCCAACCATGATTTACGGATACATCAATGATAGGAATATGATTGTTTTTATTAAAATGGTGGATAAATTAAGAGTATTTCCCATCATTAATCAGGGAGGGAATACGTTACAACCTGTCAATGGGAGAGATTTGGGGAAGGCTTATTATCAGGTTTTAATGAAGCCTAATATCATGAAAGGTGATTACATTTTATCAGGTGAAAAGTCTATTTCAATGAAAGACTTGTATATGTTAATTAGCAGCATTCTTAATAAAAAAACTATTTTTATAAATGTACCCTTGATGATGGGGGTATTCATGGCTAATTTCCTTAAAATCTGTACTTTAGGTAAGGTTGATTATATAGAGAAAGTTCAGAGAATGGGTGAGGATAGAAGTTTTTCACATAAAACTGCTAAAGAGGATTTTTCCTATAATCCTATGCCACTTTCCGAAGGATTAAAACTTGAAATTGAAGAGTATATAAAAAAGGTTCAATAGAAATTGGAGGCTTTTGGCTAAATGAAAATCCTTGTTGTCTGCCAATATTACTTTCCGGAGCCTTTTCGCATTTCAGATATATGTGAATCATTAGTGGAAAAGGGACATGATGTAACGGTACTAACAGGCCTTCCAAATTATCCAGAGGGCCAAGTACTCGATGGTTACCGGTATGGTAAGAAAAGGAATGAAGTGTTAAATGGTGTAAAAGTTATACGGAGTTTTGAAATAGGTCGTGGAAATAATAAGTTAAAGCTTTTTTTAAACTATCTTAGTTTTGCAGTATCAGGATCGCTGAAGGCATTTTTTATGAAAGATAAATTTGATGTAGTATTGGTCAATCAACTTTCGCCCGTAATGATGGGGATCCCAGCTATTGTTTATAAGAGAAAGCATAAAAAAAAGATTTTATTTTACTGCCTTGACCTATGGCCAGATAGTTTAGCTGCTGGTGGAATCAATGAAAGTTCAAAAGTTTATAAGTTTTTTATGAGGATATCCCAATGGATTTATAACTCAGCGGATTGCATAGCAGTTACTTCTACTATGTTTGAAGAATATTTCAGAAATACTCTTGGAGTAAACAAAAAAATACACCATATACCGCAATATGCTGAGGATTTGTTTACTGAAAGCATTGAAGTTGCTAAAGATGATAAATATAATTTTGTATTCGCTGGAAATATTGGTGATATGCAGAGCGTGGAAACGATAGTTAAAGCAGCAAAGGTATTGCGTGAGCACAATAATATTGTTTTTCATATAGTCGGAGATGGATCTAGATTAGAAGAATGTAAGTTGCTTAGCGAAAAAATGGAATTAAACAACATTATATATTATGGAAGAAAGCCTGTAAGTGAAATGCCTCATTATTATGGGTTAGCTGATGCAATGTTAATAACCTTAAAGAATAATAAGACTATTTCTTATACGCTGCCAGGTAAAGTGCAATCATATATGGCAGCTGGCAAACCTATAATTGGAGCAATCAATGGTGAGACAAATCGAGTAATAAAAGATGCTGAATGTGGGTTGTGTTGCGCTGCCGAAAATTATAGTGAATTGGCTAATTTAATAATACAGTTCTGTAATAGTAATGAGAAAGAAAAAATGGCTCAAAACTCATATAAATACTACATTAAAAACTATAGTAAAAAAAGATTTATGTCGTTGTTAGAGGGCACCCTAACTAATTTGGAGTGATAAATGATGTTTAAAGATAAAACTTTATTAATTACTGGTGGAACAGGTTCGTTTGGAAATGCGGTAATGAAGAGATTTTTATATACAGATATCAAAGAAGTAAGGATATTTTCTCGAGATGAAAAGAAACAAGATGATATGCGGAATCTTTACAAAAATGATAAGCTCAAGTTTTATCTTGGCGATGTAAGAGATTTAGCAAGTGTAAAAAATGCTATGCATGGGGTGGATTATATTTTCCATGCAGCGGCACTAAAGCAAGTACCATCTTGTGAATTTTTCCCTTTAGAAGCGGTAAAAACAAATATATTAGGTACTGATAATGTATTAACGGCTGCTATTGAATATGGAGTAAAGAAGGCTATTTGTCTTTCAACTGATAAAGCTGCTTATCCGATTAATGCAATGGGTATCTCAAAAGCGATGATGGAAAAGGTATTTGTTGCTAAATCGAAAACTGTTGATCCAGATAGAACACTAATTTGTGGAACTAGATATGGTAATGTGATGGCCTCACGTGGCTCTGTTATACCATTATTTATTGAACAAATTAAAAGTGGTCAGCCTTTAACAGTAACAAATCCTAATATGACAAGATTCCTTATGAGTCTAGAAGAAGCAGTAGAGTTAGTAGTATTTGCATTTCAAAATGCTGGGGCTGGAGATATCATGGTTCAAAAATCTCCTGCCAGCACTATTGGAGACCTTGCTCAAGCTGTAAAAGAATTATTTAATGCAGATAATGAAATAAAAATTATTGGAACCCGTCATGGAGAAAAACGTTATGAAACACTTCTTACTAAAGAGGAATATGTGAAGGCGGAAGATTTACCTGGTTTCTTTAAAGTTCCTGCAGATCAAAGAGATCTTAACTATGATAAGTATTTTGCAGAGGGAGATCTAAAGCTTACTACTGTAGAAGAATATAATTCGGATAATACACAAATTCTTAGCATTGAACAAATTAAAGAAAAATTACTTGAATTAGAGTATGTGCAAAATGAGCTAATGGAATGGAATAAAAAGGTTCATGTCATGAACTAAAGGGGGTATGTACGGATGAAAATTCTTGTAACAGGTGCAGGGGGATTTGTGGGAAAAAACCTTATCTATGAGCTTAAAAATAAAGGATATAATGATATTTTTGAGTTTACTAGAGATAGTGATTATTCATGTTTAGAAAAGTATACAAAGGAATGTGACTTTGTATTTCATTTGGCTGGAGTAAACAGACCTCAGGAAGAAAATGAATTTATGGAAGGTAATTTTGGCTCGATATCTAAATTGCTAGAACTATTAAAGAAACATAGCAATAAGGCTCCCGTTCTTTTTACTTCTTCTATTCAAGCAGAAAAGGATAATCCATATGGTAGAAGTAAAAAGGCTGGAGAGGATTTACTGTTTAATTATTATAATGAAACTGATGCAAAAGTTTATATATATCGACTTCCAAACTTATTTGGTAAATGGAGTAAACCTAACTATAATACGGTGGTAGCTACATTTTGTCATAATATAGCTAGAGATTTAGATATAAAGATAAATAATCCGGATATAGAGTTGAATCTTTGTTATATAGATGATGTATTAGAGGAGTTTATAAGAGCACTTGAGGGAAATCCTACTATGCAAGATGATCAATGTGTTGTACCAGTAACACATAATATTAAACTTGGAGAATTGGCTGAAATTATAAAGAGTTTTAAAGAAAGTAGATTAAACTTAAGTATTCCTAATATGGAAGATGGTCTAACTAAGAAACTTTATAGTACCTATTTAAGCTTTTTACCAGAAGATCAGTTTTCCTATGATCTTAAGATGAATCTTGATAATAGAGGTTCCTTTACAGAATTTATGAGAACATCTGAAAGAGGACAAGTTTCTGTAAATGTTTCAAAACCAGGCGTCGCTAAAGGAAATCATTGGCATCATACTAAAAACGAAAAGTTTTTAGTTGTTAGTGGAGACGGGTTAATCCGTTTTAGAAGAATTGACTCCGAAGAAATTATTGAATATAGGGTTAGTGGAAAAAAGCTTCAAGTAGTAGATATACCAACCGGGTTTACTCATTCTATTGTAAATGTCGGAAAAAGCGATTTAGTTACAATAATGTGGGCAAACGAATGTTTTGACCCAGAAAAACCGGACACCTATTTCGTGGAGGTATAGTAATGAAGAAACTAAAAGTCATGACAGTCGTTGGTACAAGACCTGAGATTATAAGATTGTCAGCAGTAATAAATAAATTGGAAGAGTCGAATGCAATTGAACATACACTAGTTCATACGGGACAAAATTATGACTATGAATTGAACGAAGTGTTCTTCAAAGATTTTAATTTGAAAAAACCAGATTTTTTTCTAAATGCAGCAACTGGTACAGCGGTGGAGACTATTGGGAATATACTAGTTAAAATAGATCCTGTTATGGAAGAAGTAAAACCAGATGCCTTTATAGTGCTTGGAGACACGAATAGCTGTTTATGTGCAATTGCAGCAAAAAGACGTCATATTCCAATATTCCATATGGAGGCTGGGAATAGATGTTTTGACCAAAGAGTTCCAGAAGAAACAAACAGGAAAATTGTTGATCATACAGCGGATATTAATTTAACTTATAGCGACATTGCAAGAGAGTATCTAATTAGAGAGGGATTCCCTTCAGATAGGATAATAAAAACGGGTAGCCCTATGTTTGAAGTTCTTAACTCTAGGAAAGATGACATTGAGAAATCTGATGTTTTAGAGAGACTGGGACTGGAAGAAGGACAATATTTTGTAGTATCGGCTCACAGAGAAGAAAATATTAATTCGGATATTAATTTCTTAGATTTGGTTGAAAGTTTAAATGCAATTGCAGAAATGTATAATATGCCTGTAATTTTAAGTACACATCCTAGAACTAGAAAAATGATTGAGATTAAGGGGATAGAATTTAATCCTTTAGTGAAAACAATGAAACCTTTAGGGTTTAATGATTATGTGAAACTTCAAACTAAGGCAAAAGGTGTACTAAGTGATAGCGGAACAATAAGCGAAGAATCTTCTATTCTTGGGTTTAGAGCTCTTAATATAAGACAAGCTCATGAAAGGCCAGAAGCTATGGAAGAAGCATCGGTAATGATGGTAGGACTCAAGAAAGAAAGAATTTTACAAGGGTTAGAAATTTTAGAAACGCAGGATAGAGAAACCTTGAGACTAGTTAAGGACTATAGTATGCCTAATGTGTCAGAAAAAGTATTAAGAATTGTATTGTCTTATACAGACTATGTTAATAGAGTGGTTTGGGGCAAATAAGGGAGAGAATAGTTTATGATAAAACGAGACTATCAAATTTGTTCAAACTGTGTAATGGATACAACTGATAGTAAAATTGTTTTTGATGAAAAAGGTGTCTGTGATTATTGTAATAGCTATTTTAATGATATCTTACCCGATTGGCAGCCAAACATGACAAATGAAGCCGAACTTGAAAGAATTTCAAAAGAAATCCGTGAGGCTGGTAAGGGGAAAAAGTATGATTGTATTATTGGGTTTAGTGGAGGTACAGATAGTTCTTATTTAGCTTATATTGCAAAAGAAAAGATGGGTTTGAGACCTTTACTGTATTCAGTTGATACTGGATGGAACCTAAATGTAGCCGAAGAGAATATAAAAAAGCTTGTTAAAGCATTAGATTTAGATATCTACACTGAAGTTGTTAACCCGGATGAAATGAAAGATTTGCAACTGGCCTTTTTTAAATCTCAGGTTGCTTATCAAGATCTCCCACAAGACCATGTTATTTTTGCTGGGTTATATAATTATACAATGAAGAATGGTATGAAATATGTTTTAACTGGATCCAACATTGCTACGGAATGTGTTAGACCACCGATAGAGTGGGTTCATCTTAATGATCTTACATTAATAAAGGACATCCACAAAAGGTTTGGGAAAGTTAAGTTAAAGACACTTCCAATGTGCGGGATGTTTAAGTATAGACTAAACTATGCCTATATTAAGGGAATGAAGCGTGTAGCTCCTTTAGATATTATTCATTATGATAAGGATGCAGCTGAAAAGGAATTAAAATACAAATTTGGTTGGGAAAAATACGAGAATAAACATTATGAAAATATCTTTACAAGATTCTATGAAGGATATTATTTACCCAAAAAATTTGGTTATGACAAGAGAAAGTCTTATTTTTCCAATTTAATTTTAACTGGACAGATGACTAGGGATGAAGCATTAGAAAAGTTAGTAGAATCACCGTATAACGAAGAAATTATGCAAGAAGACATGGAATATATTGCAATGAAGCTAGGGATTACAAAAGGTGAGCTTGAGGAAATAATTAATGGTAAAAATAAGACCTACAAAGACTATAAAAATTCTTTAAGTTTAATTGAATTTTCAATAAAACTAGCTAAAAAACTTGGAGTTGAGAAACGGAATTTCCGTTAATTAAGAGTTTTGGGTGACATACTACGCGCTGAATAAGTGCCTCATGGGGGGATGGTGATTAAATGAGGATATTACTGATTGATGTAAATTACAAAAATAGCAGTACCGGAAAAATCGTATATGATTTGTATAACTCACTTAATAATGAGGGACATACTGTAGCAGTCTGTTACGGTAGAGGCCCAATTGCAGATGAACCAGGTGTATTTAAATTTAGTAGCAATTTGGAAGTATATGCTCATGCATTTCTAACAAGAGTAACAGGACTTACAGGGAATTATTCATATTTTGCAACGAAAAAGCTGATTAGATTCATGGAAGAGTTTAAGCCTGATGTTGTTCATATACATGAACTTCATGCATATTTTGTTAATATTGCACCGGTGATGAATCACTTAAAGAAAAAAAATATTAAAACTGTGTGGACCTTTCATTGTGAGTTTATGTATACGGGAAAATGTGGATATGCTTATGATTGTGATAAATGGAAGACAGAATGTGGAAAATGCCCCCGCTTGAAAGAATATCCTTCGAGTATGTTTTTTGATTTTACTAAGAAAATGTTTAACTATAAGAAAAAACTGTTTGAGGGATTTGACAATCTTACAATTGTAACACCATCAAAATGGTTGGCAGATAGAGTGAAGGAGTCCTTTTTAAAAGACAAGGATGTACGCGTTATTCACAATGGAATTGATACCAAGAATGTATTTCATCCAAAATCTTATGGACATCTAAAAAAAAAGCATAATATTACAGATGAAAAGATAGTCCTTGCAGTAGCCCCTGATTTGATGTCTGCTCGTAAAGGTGGCCGTTGGGTTTTAGACCTAGCAAAAAGGATGAAAGGTACTAAAATTAAGTTCATATTTATAGGTGTTAAAGACGTTAGTGAAAATTTTGGGGAGAATATTATAGCTCTAAGTAAAACTAATAACCAACATGAACTTGCTGAATATTATTCAATGGCAGATGTTTTTGTTATTTGCAGTGAAAAAGAAAATTTCCCGACAACATGTATTGAGGCTTTATCGTGTGGAACTCCAATAATTGGTTTTGATGAAGGAGGTACTAAAGAGACGGCTCCGGAAGGATACGGAACTTTTGTCCCGTACGGTGATATAAAACAACTAAAAATGGCCTTAAAAACTGCGTTAACTAATGATGAGTATTTCAAATCTGAGCAAGAATGTTCAAACTATGGATTAAAAAAATATTCAAAAACTGAGATGTGTGAGAAATACTTGCAACTTTATCAGGAGGAGATATGAAGATATTACATGTATGTCTTGCATCAGCCTATACGGAAGGAATGACCTATCAAGAAAACTTTCTGTCGGATCAAAATGTTAAAGATGGCCATAATGTAATAATAGTCTCTGATTGTAACAAGTATGAAAATGGTAGCATGGTTCGAACTGATGCTGAAGATAAAATCCTAACCAATGGTATTAGATTAATACGATTAGAATATGACAGAATAATAAATACTTTTATAAGCGGTAAAATACGCAAAGTTTCTGCTTTAAATAGTATAATAATGCAGCTGTCACCAGACGTAATTTTATTTCATGGTGTTGCTGGTTGGGAAATGTTAACAGTAGCTAGATATAAAAGAGATAACCCCAAAACTAAATTATATATCGATAGTCATGAAGATTATAATAATTCAGCTAGAAATAGTATCTCAAGGATCATTCAATATAAGTGGTTTAACAGATTAATTGTAAAAAAAATATTGCCCTACGTAGACAAAGTGTTATGTGTTAGCTACGAATCATTTCTATTTTTAGAAGAACTTTATCATATTCCAAAAAATTTATTGGAGTTTTATCCGTTGGGAGGAGTTATTATAGAGTCTTCTACACGGCGAAAGAAAAGAGAATTAGTTCGCACAGAACTAGGCCTTAAAGAAAATGATATTGTATTTATGCATTCTGGCAAAATGAGTGCAGAGAAGAGAACCAAGGAGTTGTTAACAGCATTTAAAAGAGTGAAGAATGAAAGGTTTAAACTAATTCTAGTTGGTTCTCTTCCAAATACTGTTGCTGAGGAAGTTAACCCATTAATTGAAGCTGATGAAAGAATAAGGTTTTTAGGATGGAAAAATAGAGGGGAAATTATTAATTACCTATGTGCTTCTGATATGTATTTACAGCCTGGTAGCCAATCGGCAACAATGCAAAATGCAATTTGCTGTGGGTGTTCAGTTATGCTCTTTCCTCATAAAAGTCATGGACCTTATTTAGACAATAATGGTTTTTATGTCAAAACTGTAGAAGATATGGTTAGTGTATTTCAGAAGATAGGGGAAAACCCTGAGAAATTAAAAGAAATGAGCAAAGCTTCTTTTAAGATTGCATATGAATTGCTTGATTATAGAAAGTTAGCAGCAAGATTATATGAATGAGGGGTAAGTTGATAATGAATATTCTAATAATACCCTCTTGGTATCCTAGTAAAGGAAATCGGCTTAGTGGATCATTTTTTAGGGAACAAGCTATTGCTTTAAAAAACGCTGGACATCATGTAATAGTGTTAAATGTAACTTATCAGGATAGACATAGGTATTTTGATCCGGACAATTTTAAATTTAAAAAGTTTAACGATGAAGGTGTAATAGTATATTCCTATGTAACGCCTGCATTTGGAATTAATAGAGTTAAAAAACTTATGATTAAGAGCTTCTTAAGACGAACAGAAAGAATGTTCCGGAAAATACTACAGGATGAAGAAACAGTTGATATAATACATGCACATTCTTATATGCCTGCTGGTTATTGTGCTTGTGAGCTAGGTAAAAAGAATAATATACCAGTAGTTATTACTGAACATTCAAGTAGTATTATACAAAATAATATGTCATCTATTGAAATATTTTATCTAAAAAAGTGTGTAGAGTTGTCCTCAGCTTTCATCTGTGTTGGGGAAGGACTTAAGCAAAGTGTAATTAAAAAGACAGGGGCAAAACAAACAATTGAAGTTCTACCAAATATTGTATCTCCATTGTTTGAGTATAAGGGGAAAAAAGGTAATACAAATAAATTTATATTCTGTAGTGTTGGAAATTTAAATGCTGGAAAACGGTTTGGACTAACTATAGATGCTTTTACAAAAGCTTTTAAGGGTAAAAGTCATATTAAATTACAAATTGTTGGCGGAGGCACATTATATAGTAAATTAAAAGAACAAATAGATAATCTTGGGATGAACGAACAAATATCTTTACTTGGAGCAATGTCTAGAGAAAAAGTAGCACAACAGATGCAAGTCTGTGATGTATTCGTGCTAGCAAGTGCATTTGAAACCTTCGGTGTTGTGTATATTGAAGCAATGGCTTGTGGTAAGCCGGTTATTGGAACAAGGAACGGCGGGGCAGATTATATAATAAATAAAGAAAATGGAATATTAATAGATGTAGATAATGTGAACCAGTTAACAGAAGCATTGGAGGAAATGGTTGAGAATTATCGTAGTTATAATATGGAAAGAATAAGCCAAAATACTATTAAGCAATACTCCGAAGTACCTGTTACTAGCAGATTAAATATTATATACGAAAGGTGTATTAAAGGATGGTAATAGGTGTTTATAGTAAAAACAGAGGATGCCAGAAGGAAATCAAATCAATCAAAAAATCTAGACATGTCTCAAAAACAAAATACGCTTTATTCGGACTGGTGACGGCTAGTTGTTTAGGTGAAACATTTAATTTATTTGGGATAAAACTTTCTTGGGTGTTGGCTATATTGACTATGGTGCTCTTTTTTTTAGAATATCTCAATAATAAAATAAGAATTCCGACCTATGACATAAAAAAATACGTTTCTTTTTTTACTCTTTGGTTTATTTATGCAACACTTCAAATGTTGTTTATCCTACAAAACGATTATGCTATTTCTAGTTATTTTTCTTTGGTTGTTAATGTGTTTATTGTTATTATGTTAGCACTAAATCTTCATAGTATTGATGATTTAATTTTTATTAATAGAGGTTTAATACTAGGTCTAATAATAAATTTGCTTATAGCTTTTTGGGAGATAGCTACTGGAAATCATATAGTTCCTTTAAGTGATATAGATCAGTTATATTATCGTAATAAACCAGTAAGTGTATTTGTAAATGGGAATGATCTTGCAACATTCATCTGTTGTGGTATTGTCTCAGTTATTTTAAATTACGCACTTACTAAAAAAAATTGGATTATTACGCTTGCTATAATTATAGCATCAGTATTTGTGCTAATTCAAATTGATGCAAGGGCTCCTATATATGGTATGGTACTATATTGCATGAGTTTTACACTAATCTATATATTGTTAGTTATAAACAAAAATAGTGAGTATTTTTTTACTATTATATCTATTATGTTGACTTTCATAGGTCTAATTGCAAGCCTTTTAGTATTATATAATTACTCATTAACAGAATTAGTGTCAATGATTAGCTCACCTGGAAATGAAAAGAGTGATCTGTTGAGGTTAAGTCTAACAAAGGAGGCTATTCAGGCATTTTTTAATTCTGCTTTCTTAGGTATCGGTCCAGGTCAAAGTATAAATCTATTGGGTATTAACGTGCACAACTTTTTCCTAGAAATAATGTCTGAGTTTGGAGTCATTATTATAAGTGGAATTATTTTGATATTCATATATTTATTTAAAGCATATAAGTGGAAACTACCTTCACTGTTAACTCTTTGTATAATGTCTTTTCCTCCTGCATTCGTTCTAATTGGTATTTCATCTAGTAGTGCTAATAGAATTAGAGCTACTTGGATACTTATTACACTTTTGTACATTACAATAAGTTTGTACAAGAAAGAGCAAAGTAAAAAGTTAGCGGGAAGTGAATCGGATATTAAGGAAGTTAGTAGTTAAATTCATATGTCTAATTTATTGATGGTTATTTTATTAAATTTTAGAATC
>NZ_JBALOW010000040.1:0-13091 GCF_036965085.1 Bacillus sp. JJ1532 | reverse complement strand
AAAACACTTACCATGAAGAAATCTCATTTAAATCTTGACATTAATCATCCGGCGTCTGAATATCTTCTATTTTTATTCATCTACTGCAATTAAATCACATTGTCTCTCCTACTATATTAAGAGCTTTTTCATACACGTTTGAGAAGAAGCTTTACATTTTACAAACGGTACGCCTCCAATATTTTTAAAGATATCCTTTTCTCTTATTAAAATAAAATTCTTACTTCATTGAGTAGAACTTTTACGCTAGAACTTTCTTTCCTAAAATGGTAAATACTTCATAATCACTTATTTTCTATGATATACTCTATATTTAGTTGTTTATTAATATACATAATATAGAGTGTCGGAAAAAAGGAGGAATTTTGTGAAACGATATGCCTTATTATTGCTGATCCTTATTCCAATGATCCTTTCCTCATGCAGCAATGACAAGGAGATAGAAACATCTAATGCACCAGAAAAGGAAAAGCAACAGCAGGAACAAAAGCAGGAAGATATTATAACCGAATCATTGAATATTAATTTAGAAGTTTCAGAAGAAAGTTTACTAGTCCTGCCACACGGTAAAATCATGGGTGATCTGTCATATGAAAATGATATTGAGGACATCGGTTTCGATACACCTAAAATGGAGCCAGCTCTTATAGACAAGCTGACACCTGAGCTTGAAAAATTAATGAATGAAACTACAGATATTGAAGAAATCAAGAAAGGCCTTGTTGCTCTCCTGGCCAGTCCTCACTATAAAGAGGTCATCGAAAAAGCGAATGCCTACGAACCGCAGTTTGAGGAACCCTATTTGCCAGATCCAACAAAATCCGAAGGCAGTGAAGAGAAAATGTCATCAGAAAAGACTATAATTCTTCTCGATGCCAGCTCAAGTATGCTGCTTTTATCTGATGGAAAAGTAAAAATGGATATTGCCAAAGATGCTGTGAAGAGCTTTGCTCAGACAATTGGGCAAACGAGTGAAGTCTCACTTATCGTCTATGGCCATAAAGGTTCGGAATCAGCGGCTGATAAGGAAATATCCTGCACAAAAGTCGAAGAAGTCTATCCGATGGGGAAATATGCAAAAGAAGAATTCCATCAAGCAGTCGATTCTTTTGAAAGCAAAGGCTGGACTCCCCTTGCAGATGCCATCCAAAAAGCCGCAGAAATGAGCAGCAGCTTTGAAGGTGCAACGACCATTTACATTGTCAGCGATGGTGCTGAAACATGTGACGGGGATCCCGTTCAGGCAAGTAAGGACCTTGTTCAAAAAAACAGCAAAAATACCGTGAACATTATCGGCTTTGATGTAGACAGCAAATCCGAAAACCAATTAAAGGCTGTTGCCGAAGCTGGCAATGGTGAATACTTTAAAGCGGACAATCCAGAAGAATTAAAAAATACGATTCAATATGAGTGGCTGCCTTCTACACTAGATCTTGCTTTTGCCTTTACCATGGCTCCAGACGGATGGGAAATGGTCGCAGAGTATAAAAAAGGCGAAGAATATCCCCTTCAATTATGGAATATCGGTAGGCGTGAGTCCCACCGAATACTTGATGCAATTAAGATCATGGCAGAATATGAGTGGATTACGTATGAGCAAGAAACAGAACTAAGAGACTGGGGGTATGAACGAAGTCAAAATATGAAAGACCTATACTACGCCATCTATAAGACAAATCGAGAAAAAGCAGATACGAAAAGCCAAGAAATCAGACAAAGGGTCGATGAATGGGTCGAAAAAATGAAGGCATTGAAGAAAGAGCGCGGAGATACTTGGTAATACAAAAAGCCGGTCCATGTTTTAATGGAACCGGCTTTTTAGTATAAATCTATTAAATATAGAATTTTGAATTTACTAAATAACAGATTAGGAGTATGATAATATAAGAAAAAAAAAGAAAGAGGCAATCCTATGAATTCAACAGTTTTACAGACAGAAGCAACAAAGACAAAAACCTTAGTCATATATGCACTTTTCATCGCATTAACTCTAGTATCTACAATGTTCATCAATATCAGGCTCCCCATTATGGGTAATGGTGGCCTAATCCATATGGGCAATGTGCCTCTATTTATAGCAGCTTTAGTTTACGGCAAAAAAACAGGAGCCATTGCAGGCGCCTTTGGCATGGGTTTCTTCGACATTCTCTCTGGTTGGGGAGCATGGGCACCGTTTACATTCATCATCGTAGGGACAATGGGCTTTTTAGCCGGTCTTATTTCCGAAAAGGTACCCGGCAAAAGAGTAGTTGTCAACACACTGGCAGTTGCCATTGCACTCATTATTAAAATCGTAGGCTACTATTTCGCCGAAGTAATCCTTTACGGTAACTGGATTCTGCCATTTGGCTCCATTCCAGGAAATGTGATGCAGGTTGTCTTAGCAGGAATCATAGTAGTGCCAATTGCAGGACGCTTAAAAAGAGCTTTAAAGATTTAAGTTTGGTGCATTACTCTAAATAATCCCGGCTTTAGCAATTGTATACGGTATTCAGTAAAAATTTTAGAATAAACCCTTGCAATCGCAAGGGTTTTCTTTATGGTTCTTTTCACTAATTGAAAAAGAATATCTCTTCCTTCTAGTTGGAATCTAACAACTATTTTAGTAGCTCCAATTTATGTTTAGATGGAGTTTGGTAGGATACATACCATTCCATTTTTGTCACATAATGTCCTCCGCCAACTGAATATTGGCCGCCGAATTTGTCGTCATAGCTGTATACGCGGTATTTTTCACCGGGATTTAGGACTCTTACGAACTGGAGACCTTCATCTGTTCTTTTCCATAGATTGATTGGCTTTTCGATCATCACTCGACCGATTTGACCTTTTTTCATTAATAAGCCATCCCAATAGACTAGTGGTGTTTCCTTGGCAGGCACGTCCACTTCAGGCGCAGCCGGTTTCATCTTCATGTCTTTTCCACCAAATTCATAAATCGCAACCGTACCGGATACTTCATGAGTCGCAGCTAAAAGGGCATGTCCTGTAGGACTCTTATCAGCTGAAATAAAGCGTAAACCTTCAGGTGATACATCCCCTTTAATATCCTCGCTATAATCCCTACTTGAAATAAATGTAACGAATTTAAGCTTCGATGGATTTTCAAGATCATACACCATAATTCCGCTCACTCGCTCCAATGCGATAAATGCATACGATTTACCATTAATTTCTCCACTAACAACAGTTTCTGGTTCTGGTCCTTTTGCAGAACTCCGTTTGTCATACGCAATTTCTTCGTTATCAGTGTTAAAGAACTCAGGGAGTGCTTCAGAAGTGATTTTCTCAAAGTCACTTCCGCTATCATAAACAAGCTCCATTGTTTCAGCGTCAAAGATTGAGAAACTGCGTCCACCGTACGAATAAAGCGCTTCATACGAACCATCCGCTGCCATCCCTTCTTCAAGGGTAATTTTTGTTTTCTTCATCTCATCGAATAATCCATCTGCCACTTTTTGATCAAGCTCTTCTTGTGTGAAACCTTTATAATGATCTGCATTCAATTTAATCTTGTCTGCGATATCACCGATTTCTGCCTCTTCGGAATACGCTTCGTAATCTCGGGCGTCTCCTTCATTTGGTGTCAAAATATATGTTTTCCCGCCGACTGTAAATGTATCAATGGCATCTGGCATGTACAAGCCTAGAAGTGGAAGGCGTTCAAGTTTTGTTTCACCGTTTCGCTTCCCATCGAGTTCGTTTTCAGGAAGAGAGTGATCTTTTACACCAAGTCCTTTCACATGAAGGATTTTTTCTGCAGCAAGATCAACAGTCGCGATTGCATTGTTTTCTTGCATCGATACATACGCTACTTTACTATCTTTAGAAACCGCTACATACTCAGGTTCCAATTGTTGAAGAGCTGTCCCTTTAGATTTTAATCGGACTTTTTCATCAATTTCTACATCTTTAAACGAAAGTGAATTTGCTGTAAATTCACTTGGCTCTTTCGTGACGTCGATGATTGAAATCGTCCCTTCCGGATCAACGGCATAATCATCACTTGGCTCTCCTTCATTGGCAACGATCGCTTTCGTTCCGTCTGGTGTAAATGTCACCATGTCAGGCAACGAACCCACTTGCACTTTCGATATGTATGCTCCCTCTTTTGATAGAAAAACAATATAGCCAGGGTCTGTCTTCGGATTGCTAACAACGGAAACAGCGACTAAATCTTTTGTTGGATGTGATGCAATACTCGTAATATCTGCTACGTTTTCAATTTGAAAGTCCTTTAATAATACCCGCTTGATTGATTCTACTTTTGTAAATTCACCTGATGTTAGTTGTTCAAATGAAAGAATATCAATTCCAGAAGCGGCTCCATTTGTGACAAAAGCACGCTTTAGTGTCTCATCGTAAGCCATAATTTCAGTACCACCAATGCCTTCAGTACTGTCATATTGACCAATTTGGGTAACCTTCAAACCATCCTCTTTATATTGAAAAAAAGTTGATTGTTCTGCGAATACATTGTACGGCTGACTTGCCCCCAAGAGAATACCTGCTGCTGTAATTCCTGCAACTATTTTGTTTTTCATTTTGATCTGTTCCCCCCAAAAAAATGCTAACTCATAAAAACAATTCTAGTTATCTAGTATTAAGAATATATGAATCTATTGTAATGTTTTTGTATTTTTGAGTAGTTTCAGATGGAAGAATCGGGAAAGATTAAAATCTTAATAGAGTCTTTCCTTCATACCTATAAATTATTAATCAGACTAACCAACTTCCAATATCACTTGAATCGCTTCAACCATTATGTAAAAATAAATTCAAATGCCTCATTACCATAAGGAGAGAAAAAATGAAACGGATTTTTCATAATTTTGTTAAGGGGATCATAACGGGTGTTCCGATTATTTTAGTCGTTTATGCCGTTTATCAATTATTTATGTTTTTAGATGGATTGTTAGGAAATTATTTAAAGCCTTATTTTAAAGAAGATTATGTTCCGGGGATTGGTTTGTTTTTCACCTTAGTCTTCATCACGATTCTAGGCTGGTTATCAAACAAAGTATTCACTGGGACGTTAATCCGAATGATTGACAGATTACTAGAAAAAATTCCGCTCATAAAAACGCTCTATTCCATTAGTAAAGATACCATTCACTCATTCCTTGGCGAGAAAAAATCATTTTCAAAAGTGGCATTGGTCACCATTCCAGGTACAGAAATGAAAACCATTGGGTTTATCACAACCGAGGATGTAGAAAGTTTTTATCATCCATTAAAGGACTATGTAGCTGTCTATATCCAACAAACCTTTCAAATTGCTGGACTAACGGTTTTAATTCCGAAAGATCAAGTTGAAATCATCGATGTAAAGCCTGAAGACGCAATGAAATTTGTCGTTTCAGGTGGAATGACAATAACAAAAGAGGAACAATCGGCTATTCGAGGGACTTCATTTGAATAGAAACATATCGGAAATAATTGGATGTTTCATTATGATAAATAAGAAAAGAAGATGTAGGATTGGTCCCTCACAAGAGTGAGGGATTTTTATACTTTAAGCAACTTTAATTGCTTTTCCAAATGGCACCCTTGGGAGAAACGTGCCTGGGACTAGCCAGAATAACTCATAATTCACTACTTTGATTTCATCGGTAATAAAACCAGTAACATCCGTGATATAAAATAAAGTATCCACTTGATTTTCCTCTGCCCATTCAAGAACTAATGTATAGGAAGATTTCCCATGTGAATAGTACTTAATAGAATCACTTTTCACAGGTCCAATACTTCTAATTTTAAAATCCGCTTGAATTAATAAAGCATCTGGTTTCACATGCTGAAATAATTTAACTATGTTGTTTATCAAATCCTTTGGTGCCTCATTTGTAGATGTATCGACAGCTATAGCCATTTTTTTGTCATGGCGCTGCTGCAGCATGGACAGAAGCATTTTATGCCATTTCATAATGATCCAACTCCCCATCGTAAAATCGCAAAGTTCGCCCTAGCATTGACAGGCTTCTACAGAAGGTTGAACTCCTGCTGAAGCCAGTTAAAATGTAAGACCCATCTTATTTTGGATGATTACTTGGAGAGTTATGATTGAAATGTTGAGGTAAAAAAATGCAGTTTTTTATGATATTTGATCAAAAGAGGAAACATGTTCCATTATTATAAAATTACCCTTTAACCAAATAAAATTCTTGTTCGATGCATCTTCTGTAATGACAATCCTGCGAGTTAAATCCTCGGTTTGCCATACAATTTCTCTTACACCTCGGAATCTGAGTTACATGAAACTAATTCAACTATAAAGAAATTGAACTTTCATAACACTTTCAGTTATAATATGATTAAGTACCACATAAATTAAAAAAAGACCGAACATGCTGGTAACATGTCCGGTCCAGCAATAGGCGGTTCCCACAAAGGGATCGGCTATTAATGGGGAATAATCCACCTGAGCCGTGCTAACTCAAGGGTGGATTATTTTTTATGGTTAAATGACAGAATGGCTACGATCAAACTTGCAAAAGCAATCGTAAACATTAATGCTTCAAATACTGTCATTCAGCATCACCCCCTTTCTGTTCGGGAGTGTGCCGACCACCCTTGAGAAACCTATTCTATTGCTTCTTTAGTTTATCATAATTTCAGTCAAATAAGAACACTTGTTTCCGCCATGTCATAAACATCTTTATCTAATTAACAAAAAATTCTTATTCAGTTCATCTTCTGTAATGACAATTCTGCGAGTTAAATCCTCGGTTCGCAATACAAATTCTTTTACCCCGATAAATTCAGATTCAGCCACAACGTAAAATTTTGTCCCTTTTTTGTAGCCTTTAAATTCATTTTTTAACCTATAGTTCTTCATCACTATCCCCTGTGAGCAACTTTATACAAGCATATAAAAAATACTCTAATTCCCCGTTTGAGTCAATTAAATCCATTTTAAATCCTGTATAACATAAAGTACTTTTCAAATAATAATAATAATGTTAGTCACTTTAAGGAATTTGCCCTAAAAAAAAATTTATAATTTTAAAGGATAAAAAGACGTATTTCGGTTTTCAAACTTATCATCCGCTATAAACACTTGCACATGTTCCAGCTGCTGGTTCATAAAAACAATGTTCTTTAAATTGACCAGAAAAGGGTTGATCATACCATGTAGGAGGACAAGGACCATATGGATTAAAGTACCAAAGAGCATATTTCGCTGGGTGATCTCTCCAAGATTCCAAATTCTGTCTTGCTAATCTTCTTTCGGATTCTCTTGCCCTTTGATAAAATACATTGCCTTTTTGGACAGCTTCAAACGAGTAATTTCCTCCTTGTACATGAAAAATGACTTGTTTAACTGTTCTCAAATCTTTAAAGTCAGTACATTCTGCAACAACACGGTTAACAATGACATTTCCAACATAGAGCATTCCTTGTTTTCCTTCGCCTTCAGCTTCTGCTCTCATCATCCTGGCCATTAAATCAACATCTGCAGTCCGGTAAGCTACTCTCGCCATTTTTCCACCCCCAAAATATAGTATGTATCAAAGATTACATTCATGTCGTTTTAAATAATAAGCCTTCGTATTAAAGCTTAGAGTTATTAAATAAAAATAATTTTTGTAAGTTGCAAAAATTGTTAAAAACTCATCCTAAGTAAAGCTTATTATACTCTGATATAATGAGTAAAAGTTCCATAAGTAGAAGCTGAGATTTTATACATATAACGGAGGAAATAAATGAAATTCATTAGAAAATTTGTTCTAACATTTGATTTGGATCCTGCAACAGCTGAATATTTATCTATATTTCTTAATATCCTATTTATTGCTATTATCTGTATGACTGCGAATTTTATCACCAAAAAGGTTGTAATCAGAATTATCACTCATATCGTAATGAATAACAAATACCAGTGGGATAATATGCTTTTGGATCGGAAGGTTTTTCATAAGTTATCTCATATTGTTCCAGCAATCATTATTTATTACTTTTCATTCACCTTTCCTACTCAAGAAATTTTGATTAAAAAAAGTGCAATTGCTTATTTGATTATCTCTGGATTATGGGTCGTAAATAGCTTATTAAATGCCATCAACGATATTTATCAAACGTATGAAATATCGAAGGTGAAGCCGATTAAAGGGTATATTCAAGTGACGAAGATTATTGTTATCACCCTTGGGATCATCTTAGTAATTGCGAACATGATGGGGGAAAGCCCCTTTATTCTTCTAAGTGGAATTGGCGCCTTATCTGCTGTATTGATGCTCGTTTTTAAAGATTCCTTATTAGGACTAGTAGCGGGGGTACAGTTGACGGCCAATGATATGGTTCGGGTTGGGGACTGGATTGAAATGCCTAAATATGGGGCAGATGGAGATATTATTGATATCTCGTTAAACACAGTAAAGGTCCAAAATTTTGATAAAACGATTACAATGGTTCCAAGCTATGCCTTGATATCCGATTCTTTTAAGAACTGGAGAGGCATGCAATCCTCAGGAGGTCGACGAATCAAACGTGCCTTATTTGTCGATACAAACAGTATTTCATTTTGTACAGAAGAAATGATTGATAAATATAAAACCATTCACTATCTTTCAGATTATATCATTAACCGGGAGCGAGAAATTGCAGAGTTCAATTCCTTGCACGATATCAATCGGAGCAACCCGGTGAACGGGAGAGCTCTTACGAATATCGGTGTATTCAGGGCTTATATCACCAATTATCTCCAAAATCATCCAGGAATTAATCGAGAGATGACGTTAATCGTAAGACAGCTGGCCCCTACCGAAAATGGGCTGCCGCTAGAAATTTACGCATTTACAAATGATGTCAGATGGGCAGTGTACGAAACGGTTCAAGCTGATATCTTTGACCACCTGTTTGCCATAGCACAGGAGTTTGGACTTCGACTTTTCCAAAATCCTTCTGGGCAGGATTTTAAGGGGATTGTTAATGACTCTAAAGGAGAGTTTTTGGTTAGGGAATTGGAACATTAAATGATTTTGGCCTGTCTCATGCTTCTTTTAAAGGTAAAACCTATACCGAATATGGGGACAGGCATTTGTTTGAACACTAATGTTGTTCATTATTCCTAGTTCTTTTAATTATATAAGAGTTTATTTTTACCATAATACCTCCTTACTATACTTCGAATCCATTTGATGATTAAGAGTTGGATTATTACCACAATCATCTTATGTACATTACTTTTTGAAGACTACATATACCAATAACTTAAAGAATTATAAATCCTGTTTATATACAATTCCATACTCTAAGTATATCTTTAAAAGTGTTAAGGCTTCTCCCCAACCCACTGCACATCCAATACAGGCTTTTAAGTCTTTTTCAGAATTTGTATAGCCCGTCTCATTAAGAACTACTAATGTTCCCTCTTTATAAGGCTCAAGTTTAAAAGTTACTGTTGAATTTTGTTCTCCTGGTGACCATTGAAAAACAAATCTTTTGTTAGGAGTTGCCTCAAGTATCTTCCCCCCGTCTTCAATATTTACATTTTCACTACCAAAATTTGCCCATCTCAATCGTATCTCACCAGTGCCATCTGGGTTTATCTCCAACGTTGTGTCATCTGTGAACCAAGCATTCCAACCTTGGGATGTTGAAACTGTTTTATACACTTCTTCTAAAGGTACTTTAATGTAGGTTTTATGGTATATATCTGGCATTTCAATATCCTCCATATCCCTTAATTTTACTTTATTTTATAACCTCTACTATTCTTTTTCTATTTCAACAATCCTATTACACTAGAATTAGAAAAAAGAGTATCGCAGCGATCCTTCTTGAACTCAAGGTACACGTTAGGCCAACAACGAACTCTTTTCAATATTATTAAGTTCGATCTTTTTTTCTTCATTTCAAGAATCATTACTATTGTTTTTCTCATTAAAAAATATTTTGCAATAAAACAACTTCTGATTATGTATTTTATGTAAAACAACTTAATAATCTATCAAAAGTATTGATCTCTGCATATGGTTTTATTTCGGTATCATTCTTGATCATATGAGGATTGAACCATATACCCTTAATATTTGCATTTTGACAACCACCAATATCCTTTTCAATGTCATCTCCAACCAAAAATGCGGCTTCCGGTTCCACATTAAGCTTATTTAATGCTAATTCAAATATGCGTTTATCAGGTTTACTAAATCCCACTTCTTCAGAAATAATTATTATATCAAAACAACTATTTAAATTAGTGTTAATGATTTTTGCTTTTTGTCTCTGAGTTGAGCCGTTTGTTATAATCGCAACCTTAGCTTGTATCTTTATAGCATTTACGATATTTATAGTATTTTGGTTTATAGAAAAACACTGAGGAAAATTATTATTCCAAAAATCTTGAATGTAATTGCGTGGCAATCGATATTTTGGTGGAAATTCATTAAAAAATGATTCTAAAACTTTTGTTTTATCACTATAGCCATAGTTTCTCTTATCATATTCTTTGAACTTCTTCAACATTTCGTTTTTAACTGAATGTTTAACATCCTCATAACACTTTTCTAAAATAATTAAAAACATTTTATCTACTGCTTCATCCCTATTAAGTAAGGTATCATCTAGATCAAACAGCATTGCTTTATAACCTCTCAAATATCTTCACAACCTGTCTCACATTATATAAATAATCCCTAATTCGCACCTTCAAACTTTTGGTTTACCGAAAAATGCCTTCTCCAACTATCGCACTCCGTTAGTGAGATAATTAGTTTCTTATAACTGCAAACTCATAGTAACTGTCCTTATGCCAAATCCAAATTTTTCATACAGTTTAATTGCTTGATTCCCTGCAAATGCACTTAGACGGATTTCTGAGTATCCATCTTTTTTTAGATGGTCAATACCTGCTTTCATTAACTGTTTGGAAATGCCATTTCCTCTAAATTCTTTTAAAACAAATAGTTCGTAAATAAATCCATTTATCATATCAGTAAATTGGTCCTTGCTTGGTCCTAAAAGTATCCACCCCATTAATTTATCTTCTTCTGATGCTATTAAATAATAGCTTCCCTTTTCCAAAAGTGGGTTAACAAGCTGGTTAATTTTTTCTTTCGTAGGTTCTACTCCACCCAATGTGCCATCAAAAACAGCTTGAGGAGAAAGTGTTAATACTTTTTTTAGTTCAAAATCATATGGTTTTCTAATATCCATAATTGAATCAGTCCCTTTACAACTATTATTCGGTTTCCTATATTATTCCAATTCTTTAAATACCATGATTTAGTACAATAACTTCGACAAATAAACGTTAACCCCTTCTTGGATCAACGTACCCTATAATATAAGTACATCAATTCAAAATCTTTTCCGCAACGCCCGATTGTTGAAGAGATTCTAAAATAAAGGATTGAAAATAAGATTACCTATTACTACGATACCAGCTTTCTTGCAACTTCCGTATATAAACGATTTGACCAATATGATAGGCGTTATGCGTAATAGAATTTCCAAGTAACTCATACCATTTCACTGGTAAACTGAATCCATTTACATCACTTTCGAGTTGTTCTTCGGTTAGTAGACCTTGCCATTGTAACAGCACCACTTCTAGTCGCTCTCTTAATTCATTAAACTTTTTATTTTCTGGAATAACAAAGCTTTTATCATTATCTTCAATAGGCTGAACTGCTTTAACATCAGATTGTTGGAATCTTATTTGCCATGTTTCATTCCAGTAAATTAGATGCTGTACAATTTCAGCGATACTATGACTATCTTCAGTAGGCTTCCAAACTGCTTCTTCCTCTGATAAGTTTTTAACTGCTTCAGTAAATGGAAGATACCAGCTCGGGTCATTAGCATTTGCTAAAAACTGATCTAATAAAAGAACCTTAACATATTGCATGCTTTACACCTCTATTAAAATAAATGTTCAAAGAGACCCTATTCGTCAAACTTTTACTCCAGCTATTACTAAGTTCTATTATTCTTATTAAACTTCCTTTTCTTTTCTGCAATTTCAGTTAATCTTGCACTAGAGTGCTCCTTTTAGTCTAAGTACTTTATTTCACTAGTTTTACATTTATTATAGGGATACACTACTTAACCCGAACTAATTTATTCTTAAAGATTTAGTACATCTTATTAGTTGTTATGTTCCACATTATGCAAAAGAAGCGCAGATCCACACTTTGGAAATGCCCCCATTTCTGAAAGATAGCCAATTATGAATAATTGTTTTCTTTATTGCAATAAATTACAAAAGCAAAAAATCCAAATAAATAGCCTATTCCAGCTCCTAAACTAACTGTAAATACTGTTGGAATCTGGAAAAATATGCCCAAAATTACACCGATAGCACAACCAAAAAGCATTCCGATTGGTATTAAGCTATCTAATAAATTTTGAGCCCCTTTTGATTTTTTCTTACCTAGGTTGCCTTGGTTATATCTATGTTTCAGACTTTCAATTACATATACGACAATCCCTCCTACTATTACAATAGGTGCAATTGCCAATATAACAACCATGTTAGAACCTCCTTTCGCTTTTTAATCTGATCAATCTGCTACTAAAATTTTTATTCCGTTAAATGGCCCGATTTTTGAAGATCGTAATATGAATAACGTCTATTCTTTTGTAAAGCTATTAATAATAAAGAATCCAACTATTATAGTACCAAAACTAAATGCTGTTTTTGTGTAGGCAAGAATATCGGGAATCGGATACGAAAAGGGGAAAAACCAATAAAACGATAAATAAATCATTGGTAAAGCTACAAGTACAATCTTATAGTAATTAATTCTCCATCGACCCGTTTTATTAAATTCCTTTAAGATATTGGGGATTCCAAGATATATGCCAATTGGGAAATACATCAAACTAATAAGGATTTGCCAAGGATACATTCTATACGTCTCATTAATCATTTTAATAAAATGTGAATTTATGTTGCTGATAATTACTAATAATAAAATAAAGCCAACCGAATATGCTAAGTAGCCTAAAGCCCTTTTATAATTTAATATCAATTTAATTCCCCCTTCCATTATATATTAACTGAATTTTTTGATAATCAATATACCTATTGAGCTAACCTGCTCTATTTAGGGAAAAACTCGAACAGGATAGATTGGCGCATG
>NZ_JBALOW010000039.1:0-58494 GCF_036965085.1 Bacillus sp. JJ1532 | reverse complement strand
TCGTGGGTCTTTATTATGACCTGCTAATTCCTAGACTAATTGTTTTTCTAAAGGATTCAGCCGCTGTGTAAGGATTCGCGGCCTTCATAATACCGGAAACAATTGCATAACCAGCGATGTGTTTTTCTGGAAGCTCCGATAAATTATCAACTTTAATTCCCCCGATAGCTACTACTGGGATTGAAACTTTTTTCGTAATGGCTTGAAGCATCCCCTCAGGAAGCAGTTTGGCATCGTTTTTTGATGTTGTTGGGAATACTGCACCGACTCCTATATAATTTGCTCCATTTCTCTCAGCTTCCACAGCCTCTTCGACCGTTGAAACAGAGATTCCCACGATCATAGAGGCGGGTACTATTTTTTTGGCGGCAGACAAAGGCAGATCGTTCTGGCCGATATGAACTCCAGCAGCATTTACGGCAATTGCAATATCAATTCGATCGTTAATAATAAGTGGCACTTGATAATGATCTAGCAAGTTTTTTAATTTTTTTGCTTTTTCGTAAAAAAGCTTTCCGCTGCTTTGTTTTTCACGGAGCTGAACAATCGTCACTCCGCCTTTCACAGCACTCTCAACGGTTTGGAGAAGCTTTTCAACTGGAGCTGATTCTTCAGTAACTAAATATAATGTATAGTTTGGTTTCATGCGAAACGAACACCTTCTTCCCATATTTGTCCATCCATTAACGATATCTCATCCATAAGCTTGATACGGTAAGTCCCTATCCCATCACAATCTTGTAATCTATTTCTTGCCCTTTCTCCTGCTAAACTCATAACTGACATTCCAGCGATGGCTGCAGAAAATAGGTCATCTGTGATTCCGGCAAAGCAGCCGATTAAAGAAGCTGTCATACAGCCTGTTCCTGTAATTCGGGTTAGCCAAACATCACCATTTTCTATGCTGACGGTCTTTTCTCCATTGGAAATTACGTCAATCTCGCCGCTAATGACTGTTATTGTATTAAGCTGCTTGGCAGTCTCAATAGCCAGAGCTTCCTTCGAGATAGAAATCTCTCCAGCGTCAACCCCTCTTGTTACGCCCTTACCGCCAATTAGGGCAAAAACCTCTGTTGCGTTTCCTCTTACAATGGATACATGAACTTTTTTCAGAAAATCAATTGCCTTTTTCGTTCTAAATGGAGTAGCGCCAACACCGACTGGGTCAAAAACGACTGGAATTCCTTTTTCATTTGCGGCTTGCCCTGCACGAATCATCGCACTATAGGTCAAATCATCAATCGTACCAAAATTAATGACAAGTGCATTTGCCAAGCTCACCATATCTGCAACCTCTTCGATACTTGTAGCCATAACGGGTGAACCGCCAATGGCAAGTGTTGCATTTGCACAATCGTTTATCGTGACGTTATTTGTAATATGGTGAATAAGTGGATTGCGCTCCTTTATTATCGTAAATAAATTTTTAATCGTATCCTTATTCATGATCATTTGTCCTCCAAGCTAAAATGTTTAGGAGTTTTGCTTGATTAGCAGATTTGCTTTTTCATATAGTTCATAAAAATGGTTCGTAGGACCATGGCCATGTCCAAGTTCAAGACTATGTTTAATGGCAGTTGTGATATAGTTTTTTGAAGATCGTATTGACTCTAATAAAGACTCTCCTTTTGCTAAATTGGCTGCAATAGCAGATGAAAGAGTACAGCCTGTACCGTGTGTATTTTTTGTATGAATTCTTTCTCCCTTTATCCATTGAAAGCTGTTTCCATCAAAGAATAAATCATTAGGCTCTCCGCTAAGATGTCCGCCTTTTAAGAGAACTGAACCCGCCCCTAGTGCTTTTATGACTAAGCAAGCATCCTTTATATCTTCTTCACAGTTAATCTTACTGCCAGTTAATACCTCTGCTTCAGGTATATTAGGCGTTACAATTGTTGATAACGGAATTAATATTTCCTTAAGGGCCGCAATTGCCTCTTTTTGTAATAAGTGATGTCCGCCTTTTGAAACCATGACTGGATCTAATACAATGTATTTTGGTTTATATTTTTGCAAAGAACCGGCAACTACCTCAACTGTTTCAGCAGTAGAAAGCATCCCTATCTTAACAGCATCAACCTGGATATCATCGAATACAGCTTCTATTTGATCCTGGATGATTGAAAGATCAATATTTTGTACTGATCTTACTTCCTGTGTATTTTGTGCGGTAACGGCCGTAATGACTGACATGCCAAATACTCCTTGCGCGGCGAATGCCTTTAAATCTGCTTGAATTCCTGCACCGCCGCCAGAATCAGAGCCTGCGATTGTAAGTGCTGTTTTCATGAAGCATCCCTCCGATCGCCTTATTTTTAATTAATATTTTTAGTAGTGCATATCCCATAATTGCACCAGTAAAGGAACTCATCGTAAAAGCAGGTATTAATCCGAATAAGGTTGCTTCCTTCCCTAATAGAAGTACTGCAATTGGGTAGGTTGCCATTGCACCAAGAATCCCTGTACCAATGACTTCCCCTGTAGCAGCAAACCCAATATTCTTTGTTTTTCGATATAGCATTGCAGCCAGAAATGCTCCTATCATACTGCCAGGATAGGCAAATAAACTCCCGGTTCCAAGCATATTTCTAAGCGAAGATGAGATAAATGCTTGAATCACTGCATACCAAGGTCCAAGTAAAACAGCTGAAAGGACGTTGGCAAAATGCTGAATCGGAAAAATTTTCGCAAAACCAACTGGAATGTAAATGAAACTGCTTGAAACTGTGGTGATCGCTGCGATGATGGCAGTTAAGGTAAGTTTTTTCGTTTTTTGCATGACTGTCACTCCTTTGTTTATTTTTTTGAGACGATATTTTCAAAGGCTTCTTTTGGGTCGACCGGCTCTTTTATAACCTTTGATTTGTAAAGCCAATCAGCAACATTCTGCCAAGATGCTTCTGCTTGATAGCCAAATGGCACATCCTTATCCTCCATTAATGGTAAGAGAACCTGCAAGCTTTCCTTTTCGACTTCTTTATCTAGTGGAAAGCTATCATTTTCATGATCAAGCAAAACTTGGAGACCAGCATCAGGGTCTGCTTTCACGTCTTCATGGCCTTTCGTGATTGCATGCCAAAACTTTTCAATCGACTCTTTCTTTTTGCTTAATGTTTTTTCACCTGTTACGATGATTAGCTCATAATTATCAGGGACACCATAATCCGGCAAATGAAGAACATCGATGTTGTATCCTTCTTTTTTCAATAGAACCTGCTCATGGTTAATATAAGCACCGACTAGCGCATCCACATTATCAGTTGCTAAGGAGGCCATTAAATCCCAGCCAACATCAGTCAATTTCACCTTACTCATATCACCGCCATCAATTTCGACCATTGATGAAACTACGGCCTCACTTACTGAAGCCGATGGGTAGCCAACATTTTTCCCTTCTAAATCCTTTGGAGATTGTATTCCGCTTTCTGTCTTATACATGATTGCATCAAGGGAATGTCTCACAAATGCTGCAATGGAGACGACAGGGATATTTTCCGCTCTTGAAACTAAAAGCTGACTTTGATAGCTGATTGCTAAGTCAACTTTTCCAGTGGCGGCAAGCTTCAAATGGTCGTTCGTATCGGCAGGCATTTCAATTTTTACATTTAGACCTACATCTTCAAAATATCCTTTTTCTTTAGCGACATAAATGGCTGAGTGAACTGCATTCGGATACCAATCAAGCATAATGCTTAAATCCTCTAGCTCTTCCATTTTATCTGCATTACTCGTTTCGTTTTGCCCTGCGTTACAGCCTGCTAACATGATGGCGATAACAATCAATAATAGTTGATATAACAGTGATTTTTTCATCTTCTGAGCAACTCCATATGTGAATTATTCTACATTTTTCCATTTCAATATATAATTCTCTGCTGCTTTAACAATGGCGAACAAAAGGATGCCAAGTAAAGTTAGGATCGTAATGGCTGCAAAAACTCCTTCTGCATTTAAATTTCCTGACATTCTGCGGCTATAGTATCCTAAGCCCTCACTTGCCCCTAGCCATTCTCCAATCGTCGCACCAACTAAAGCATAAACGATAGCAAGCTTTAGCCCAGAGAAAAAAGAAGGAAGTGCCATCGGAGTGTTTAATTTTAGGAAGATCTGCCAGCGGTTTGCTCCCATGGAACGCAATAATTCGCTATATTCCTGATCACTCGATTTAAGTCCGTCATATGTGCCTACAACAATAGGAAAAAATGAGATAAGAATCGTTACCGCGACCTTACTCCAAATCGTATAGCCGAACCAAAGGACGAAAATTGGCGACAAGGCAATGATTGGAATCATTTGCGAAATTAACACTGCAGGATAAAGCATTTTTTCTAGTGTTTTGAAAAAAAACATCCCTGCTGCCAACACAATTCCTCCCATAACAGCTAGGAGAAATCCAATTAGAAATTCAATCATCGTAGCTGGCAAGTGTTCTAATAATAGTGGCTTCCAATTTTCAAAAATTGATAAGATTACTCTTGTTGGTGCCGGAATGATAAAGGCAGGAATGAACTCACTTTGTACTAGCCATTCTAATAAGAGTAAGATTGTCATGAAGAATAGGAGAAATAAACTATAAGTCTGTATCCATAATTTAATTTTTTTCATAGGCAATCTTCTTCTCCAGGCTTTGTCTTAAAGTAATCAGCTCTTTTTCATGCAGCATATCAAGTTTTCTAGGACGTTTCAGATTGACCTGAATTTCTTCTAGCGTTTTATCAGGGTGCAACAAGAGTATTCGGTCACTTAGAAAGCATGCTTCCTCCAAATCATGGGTAATAAACAATACCGTTTTGTTTAATTCCTGCCATATCGACAGCAGCCATGCCTGCATGTCTTTTTTCGTTAAGGAATCAAGCGCTCCGAACGGTTCATCCAGCAATAATAATTCCTTGCCTGTTAATAAGGCCCGAAGAAAAGAAACTCTTTGTCTCATCCCTCCTGATAGCTGTTTTGGAAATGAATTCTCGTACTCTAGTAAACCTATTCGTTGAAGCCACTCTCTTGCTTTGTCTTTTGTAAGCCCATTTTTCTTCTGAATATCGGCTGAAATCATAATATTTTCTAGTATAGTTCGCCAAGGGAGGAGCAAATCACGCTGGGGCATATAGCCAATATCCCCCAGCGTGATTGCTTTTCCATTCAGAAAAACCTCCCCACTATCTTGTTTAAGCAGACCGGTAATTAATTTTAATATAGTAGTTTTACCTGTTCCGCTTCTTCCAATCAAAGAGACAAACTCGCCATTAGTTACTGTTAAGCTTAGATTTGATAGTATTTTGTTTTCTTGATTTCTATCTTTAAAGGCATAAGATACATTCTTTAATTCTAGTGTCATTATTCCACCGTCTTATACGTTAAATTGGCCAGTCCTGTTTGTAATAGTTCATATCCCAGAATAAATACTCGTATTTCGAAGTCATCTGGAAATGCTCCTCTAGAACAGCGAGCTCCCTCTCTGGTTTCCCTTCTGCCAGTTCATCCATTAGTTCAATCAGCCATTTAGCTCCATTGCCAAATGTTTCAGAATCATACGTTTCTACCCATTTAGCATATCGGTTAGTAGATAATTGATCCCCATACTGCTTTCTTAAAAGCTTCCCAATCTCCCAATAATCCCACGCACAAGGTAGCAAACAAGAAACCACTTCCGCTAAACTGCCATTTTGAGCGACATGCAGCATATACCTCGTATACGCCAAATTTACAGGTGTAGGTTTTGTTGCCTCCAATTCTTCTCGAGAAATCCCAAATTCCGCGGCAAACTTCCTATGTAATTCCATTTCAAAATGCAACGTTTCATGCAGAATTTTAGCAAACTTCCCCATTGTTTCTAGATCCTGCGCCTTCATAACACCTACTGCAAAAAGTTTCGAATAATCAATTAAATACACGTAGTCTTGTTTCATATAATGAATAAACTTCTCTTCATCTAATATTCCCTTCCCCAATTCTTGAACAAAAGGATGATTGTGATTCTTTTCCCAAATAGGCTGTACATTTTTAAATAATCTGTCAGTAAATCTTTTCGTTTTAACCGTTTCCATTACATTCTCCTCCTGAAAATTAATATTTATTTTGTGTTGCTATAACACACGAAAAAATAGAAAAACCGCTTCCCAATAGGAAAGCGGTTAAGTCAATACGTTGAAAAATACGTAATCGTTAACTACTTCCCTACGCTAGTATGACCTAGATCAGGTTCGAAGGGTTCATCTCAGCCTCAAAAGGCGCCCCTAGTAGAATGAAAATATTTATAATATTCATACATAGAATAGCATGAATATTATTTAATGCAAGTAAAATAATTCCATAAAAAAAAAGAACTGCATAAGAGCAATTCTTTATACTTCAATAGACCATCCAAACGGATCTTCAAGTGTTCCATTTTGGATTCCTGTTAAAGTATCATATAATTTTTTCGCTATTGGACCTGTTTCGCCATTATTTACAATCAGTTTTTCGTTTTTCCATGAAAATTCGCCTATCGGTGAAATAACAGCAGCTGTTCCAGTGCCAAACGCTTCCTCTAGCTTTCCGTCTAAGCTTGCTTGATAGACCTCATCCATAGAAATTTTTCGTTCAACAATAGGTAAATTCCAATGCTTTATAAGTTGAATAATAGAATCGCGAGTAACACCTTGTAAAATACTGCCATTTAGTTCAGGAGTAATAATTTCGCCATTAATCTTAAAGAAGACATTCATACTGCCAACTTCCTCAATGTACTTCTTTTCTTTTCCATCCAGCCATAATACTTGAGAATAGCCTGCTTTGCCTGACACCTCTTGTGCTTTCAGACTGCCAGCATAATTTCCTGCCGTTTTTGCATCACCAGTGCCGCCTTTTACCGCACGAACAAATTCTGTTTCAACTGCAATTTTTACTGGGTTAATTCCTTCTTTATAGTAAGCTCCTACTGGAGAAAGAATAATAATAAATTGATAGCTTAAAGAGGCTGATACCCCTAAATGGACTTCAGTTGAAATAATGAACGGACGAATATACAAAGAGGTTCCTTCAAGATTAGGGATCCAGTCTCTGTCTACCCTGATTAGCTCCTTCAATGCTTCTAATGCAAGCTCTTCATCCAGTTCAGGCATGCACAAGCGAGCGCTTGATCGATTTAACCGTTCAAAGTTTTTATTAGGCCTAAATAAAAAAACTTTTTCATCCTTCGTTAAATAGGCTTTTAACCCTTCAAATACAGTCTGTCCATAATGAAAAATTGTGGCTGCAGGGTCTAAAGTGATAGGTTGATACGGAACAATCCTCGGATCATGCCAGCCTTTTCCTTCCGTATAGTCCATAATAAACATATGATCAGTGAAGGTTCTTCCGAATTCAAGCTTGTCGAACGCCGGCTTTTCTTTTCTAGTTGTTGCTAAGTTAATTTCAATTTGATGGTCTTTCATTCTTCAATTCCCTGCCTTTTAATATGCTGTGTACTTTAAATGATTTATTCAATCACTAAAAAAGTTCCTTAGGATTAACACTAAAGAGAATTAAATATTATTTTTAAATAATTTCTAATTGTCGTGATTGTTATTTTAATTATCCGACAATTCATGGTCATTTGTCGAGAGGTTTTTACAAATTTTTTAAAAAATTATTTTTATCATTTAAACCAGCCTTTTTCCTTCGACTGAGTTATGGCCTCAATTCTGTTTTTTACCTCAAGCTTATCTAGAATTTGCGAGATATAATTTCGAACAGTCCCTGTTTTAATGCTCAATTCATCAGCAATTTCTTTCGTGTTTTTTCCATCTGCCACAAGCTCAAGAACCGCTTTTTCCCGATCTGTTAAAGGATTTTCTTCGTTATAAACATCATCCATTAATTCTGGGGCATAAATTCTTCTTCCGGCCATCACTGTTCTGATTGAGTCTGCCAGCTCTTCACTTGGACTATCCTTTAATAAATAGCCACGTACACCAGCCTTCAATGCTCTTTGGAAATAACCTGTTCTAGCAAATGTTGTTAGTATGATGACCTTGCAATCGAAGTCCTTTAATTCTTCCGCCGCTTCAAGTCCACTTTTTTCCGGCATTTCGATATCCATCATACAAACGTCTGGCTTATATTTTTTTACGAGTGAAATGGCTTCTTCTCCATTGCTCGCTTTTCCGACTACTTCCATATCATCTTCCAAATTGAGCAGTGAACCTAATGCCCCTAACATCATGCGCTGATCCTCTGCAATGACAATACGAATCATGAATGTTCCTCCTAATCTGCCTGCTTTATAACATTTGGTACTTTCATCGTAATGGCAGTCCCATCTTGTTCAATGATATCAAGCGTGCCATTGACAAATTCCAGCCGTTCTTTAATACCAAGTAATCCGCTGCCTTTTAACTCGTCATAATTGCTTCCGATACCAATCCCGTTATCTTTAATCTTTATACAGACCTCATTTGCTGTTTGCTCAATTGTTATTTTACATTTAGTAGCCTTGCTATGCTTAACAACATTTGTTACTGCTTCCTTCATACACATGCTGAGAATGTTCTCAAGAAAAATGGATACATTCGTAAGCTTTAGTTCATTTCTGCAAATGAATTCAATTTGTGCTGCATCAAGAAGCTGCTTTATGCTAACAAGTTCCTCTTTTATTCGTATACCCCTCATTTGAGAAACCATTTTTCGTACTTCATTTAATGCTGTTCTAGCCGTTTGCTGAACATCCTTCATTTCATTTCGTGCTTGTTCCTGGTCTTTGTACACTAATCTTCTTGCCAAATCACTCTTTAATCCAATGAGAGAGAGCTTTTGCCCTAATGTATCATGCAAATCCCGGGCGATTCTCTGGCGTTCTTCCTGTTTCACCAGGTCCGCAATTCTCTTGTTGGCATATTCAAGCTGTTCTTCAAGCTTCTCTTGTTTTTTCTTATTATACAAATTAAATGGAAGAAGAATGACACTAATCCAAATAATAATTATAAATGGCAATTGACTAAAAAAAAGCTCATCCCTCAGGATAAAGTTATAATTAATTGAAAAAGTTGTGGCTACTAAATGGATGATATATAGCGTTAAAAAAGCTATGCGATTTTTTATATTTCCATTATAGTAGGCAATGTAAAAAGCAAAATAGACAAATTGAAAGTGAATGGTCATGGTTATGGAAATACCGATAAGAATACAAGTCCATAAATAAACTGGCCACTTTTTTGAAATAAACGCAAGCCTGTATGTGACAAAAAAGAGAATGGTCAGGATGATTCCAATAATGATATCGATCGTTGATGAAAATTGAAAAATAAAATAAAAAGGCAGTATACTAAAAACACTCCAAATGTATGGAGCGATTCCTGAGCTTTTTAATGTTGTTAAATACTTTTTTACCATACTTGTACCTCATATAATTAATCATTACTTTCGTATATTGATTCTAACATAAATAAGGCAAGGTTCTCATCTATGGTGAGGCCCTGCCTTTTTATTTTGGATGTAAGAACGAAGATGGTTATTTAATGATATTAAGCTGTTTCTCTCTTTCACTCCGTTTCTTCATGTAATAAGCAGCCTCTTTATAAGTAACAAACTTATTATTTAGCTCATCCCAAAGTCTGAAGCGAAGTGATTGTATGCTTGTTTTTAATGAAACTGTTGGAACGTTTTTTAATGGTTCAGTATTATTATGTGCCTCTTCTAATTTATAGTTAGGCACTCTTGGACTTAAATGGTGGACATGGTGATAACCGATATTCCCTGTTAGCCATTGAAGCAGCTTCGGAAGCTTATAAAAGGAGCTTCCTTCTACAGCAGCTTTTACATATTCCCAATGCTCATCCGCTTCGAAATATGAATCCTCAAATGTATGCTGGACATAAAAAAGCCATATTCCGGCTGAACCGGAGATTAAGAAAATGGGACCCTGTACTAAAAGAAACGATTCCCATCCAATCGCCCAGCACATTAGACTGTACAATAAAACGATCGAAATATTTGTTAAATAAGTATTCAACCGCTCCTTCATCCTTGCTCCTTTTCTGTTAAAGCGATTCACGATTAAAAATTGATAAATCGGGCCGAGGCCGAACATGACAAATGGATTGCGGTATAATCGATAAGCTAAACGCTGCCAAAAAGTTGCAGAGATATATTCATCAACGGTGAGCATCCAAATATCTCCAACTCCGCGCTTATCTAAATTACTGCTTGTTGCATGATGGAAAGAGTGGTCATGCTGCCATTGGCTGAATGGAAAAATGGTGATGATCCCTGTTATCGTCCCAACAATTTTATTAGCCGTTCGATTTTTAAAGAAAGAATAGTGACAGCAATCATGAAAAATAATGAAAATCCGAACTAGGAAACCGGCAGCCACAACAGCAATCGAAAGCGTTAATAAGTAGGATACTGTTAAACTTTTATATGCTAGAAACCATAATAAGAAAAAAGGAATTAATGTATTTATCATTTGCCAAACACTGGCTTTCATATTTGCTTTTTCGTAAGGAGCCATTTGTTTTCTTAAATGAATTTGCTTTTGTTTGGTCATATTAAGTGTATCCTTTCCCTCAGTTTTTTCTTATTATATATAATTGAATAGAGAATTATAAGGCATACGTGTCATGTACAAACCATGATAAATGTCATGTTTGAAAAATAATTGACAGAGGAGATCAAGAAATGAACCGGATACTTAATAAGTTTTTACACAAAGCAAAAACAACTTTACACTCCACAACTGCTCTCGTTAAAGAAAGAATTTATGCGTTGACTGGCACTTCTTCTGCAACAGTCGTGCAGCTGGCTGATTTTATTCGAAAACACCCGGATACAAGAGTGATGAAAAAGGAGCTATTAGGGCAAACATTTTATTTTTACATTTTGGAAAAGGATGGGGTCCGGTATTCACTTGAATGCAGAAATTCGTATATCCTCCAATTGGACGTACATGCTGGAAATGAACCTATTGTAACATACCGTTCTTATAGGGATCACTATCAATTAAATACACCGATAAAGTTTCCTGAACTAACAGCAGAATAAAATAAAAATGGGCCTCCAAAAATAGAGGTCCATTTTTATTTTATGAAAATATACTTTTAATACTGTCGATTAGATTCTTAAAAAAGTCGGAAATAGCCTGCAGAAACCCTTTATCACCTACAGCATCTTCAATGCGCTGCTTAATATCCTTTGAAATATCCTCGAGCTGAGATTGAACATTGTCAAAATTAATATTTAAACTGCGCATTTTTTCGAATAAATCAATAAGCAGCTGACGATCTTGTTCACTCAGTTGGATTTCCAATGTCTTTAATTGATCATTAATGATTTGTTCAATTTCTTCCTTCGTTGCTGGATTTTGGTTGGCAATCTCTTTTTTGATTTCTGTCAAAAGCTCTGTAATCTTATCTTGATCCATGCCTTCCTTTTTTGCTAATTGAGTGGCAAGGTTCAGCTCTTCATTGGCAACCTCGGTGTGCTCTGTATTTAAACCTTCGCCATTTCCTTCATCATAGGCTTTATAAATACCGACTAATGCCGAGTGTCCTGAAACCTTCACTGGAGATGCCACTTCTACTATTGCATCCTGTATCCCCGCAGTTAATAGCGCATTCGCATACATTTCATCTGTTACTTCGGTTATATTTTCGGGGGTAACTTGTTTGATGACAAGCCCTTCACCCGCTTCTTTTCGGGTGATTTTTGCAGAAGAATACATATTGGCACGCTTGTCCCCTTTAATATAGGTGACTAAATCATCTCCAGTCACCGTTATTTCAGTTACTTTACTCGTGTCATTTACGCCCAGTAATTTTCGTACCTCATCCTTTTGGGCAGAGGATAATTTTTCCCCATATACAACGATAGGAAGTCCAAATTTTTCATTGATACTTTCTTCATTGCTACCATTAGCTGCGAGTGCAATTGTTCCGAGATTTGCTGCAAATAAAAAAACGAATCCCATCATCATCCATTTCGTTAAATTCTTTAACATGTATACACTCTCCATTTAATTTTGAATTACTATAGCAATCTATCAGCTATACGATTTAATGACAAATATAGCGATGCAGAAATTTTAACACACATGATGAAAAAATTCTTGTCCTAGATATAAAGATTCATTCATTTTGAATAGGATGACTTTTTAAAGCATGAAAGGAATAGGCAAGTTTCTTTGCAAAGCTCAGTGGTGGTTCAACGGATTGCAAATGTATATAGAGGATATTTGGTTTTGTAAAAATCCAATGATTGTGTAAGGCGCTGACGATAATTCCCTGTGAGACAACCGCATGCATAAAGGCTGGGATTTCCTCTTCTAAAATTGCCATTTCCGCCAGGTTTAAGGCATTTCCATTCTGATCTAATGCCTCAAATGAAAAGCCTGCTGGTACAACTGATGATGTTGGACGCCCTTGAACTGATGCTTTAAAATCGCGCTGCATTTCTACAGAACAAACACCTTTGTTAAACTTCCCTTTTCCGTTAAATATTTTTGCAAATTGATCGCATAACACCTTTATGTCATTCATATGAACCCTCCTCATTTAGAAGATTCATATGAATGAGAATAAAAATTTATGAAATATGTTTATTATTGAATTCTTCCTTATTGATTATGATCTTCAACCGCCTCTAAGAGCTTAAATAGAAAAAGATAAATCAGCTTGCATGCTTCGCCGATTGTCATTTCTTCTGTAAAGCCTTCCACACCATTAAGTGCAAAATTGAAATCCCATAATCCATCGGCTTGAGAAAACAGTAAACTAAATTTTGCCTCCCCTTTTAATTCATTTGTTAAAAAGGTTTTAATGGACTTTTCATGCTTCTTCTGCAGCTTTAAACCTAACATAGCTTCATATGTACTAAAGACATCATCTACTTCTATACATAACGAATCTGTACCCACTTTATTAAAACGGCTTGATTCAATGTAAATAAACTCATTTTTATGGGTATGCAAATAGTTAAGAGGCTGATCAAAAAAATCCAACGACTCTTCAGCAAGCAGTTCTTCTGTTTCCTTATTACTGCGTTCAATATAAGCATCGTTGAATAGTGAAGCATCATTTTTTTCTGTAACAATCATTTCTTCAGTAATCAGTTGCTGTTTCTTGGCATAGTCTATTTCTTCCTTAAATAAGACTATATTTGGCTGTTCTTTTAACATAAGTTCTTTAAATTTTGACTTTAGCATGTTCACGTTCTCCTTTGTTTCATAGTTGGACGTTTCTTTTTGGAAGGCTTCCCTTTGAATGGTTTTGGCTCCATTATTGCTTTTGAATTGTGTTTTTTTGATTTTGTGGACTGTTTTGATTCACGATCATTTTGTTTTTTTCTTGGCTTTCCCCAGTTATTTCTATCCTTATTTCTATCCTGATTAGTTTTCGAACGGTTTTTATCCTCATCCTTTTTATCCGTATTGCCTATATTTTGTTTTTTGATTGTAATGTTAAGCTCTTTTTCAATGAGATCAAGAGTTCCTCTATCTGCTGATGAGTATAGGGTAATAGCCAGGCCATTCATTCCTGCCCTGCCGGTTCTGCCAATCCGATGAACATAGCTCTCATGATCCTGAGGAATATCATAATTATATACATGGGTCACACCATCAACATCAAGACCTCGTGCTGCTACATCCGTTGCAATGAGGAATTGAGTTTCTGCATCCCTAAAGCGTTTCATGGCTTGCTCCCGTTTTGCTTGTGAAATATCGCCATGTAGTTCGTCACAGTTATACCCTTTTGATTTGAGCTCTTCAAATAGTTTGCTGACCCTTCTTTTCGTTCGGCAAAAAATAACGGCTAAGTATGGTCGATGAGTTTCAATTAGTTGAATAAGCGTTCCTTGTTTCGCGCGGTCAGTTGTGTGAATGGCCACTTGTTTTATATTTTTTGCTGGACCTTGTCTTTTCTCTATTTGGATGTATTTTGGATCCCTCATATACTTTTTAGCAAGCTTCCTAATTTCCGCTGGGACGGTCGCAGAGAATAACATTGTTTGACGTTCAGCAGGGGTTTCCTTAATAATGTCTTCAACTTCTTTTAGAAATCCGATATGAAGCATTTGATCAGCTTCATCGAGAACGAGATAAGAAACATTAGATAATTGCACGGTATCCCTTCTAATATGGTCTATTAATCGCCCTGGTGTACCAACAACAATTTGAACATTTTTCTTAAGCTTTTTCAGCTGTTTGTCCACATCTTGCCCGCCGTAAACCGCTAAAACCTCTACTCCATCTATTTTTGAAATTATTTTCTCAATTTCATCTGTAATTTGCAGTGCCAATTCCCTTGTGGGTGTAACAATTAATGCTTGAATAGTTGAGGAGTATGGTTCAATCTTTTCAATGATTGGCAATATAAAGGCAAGCGTTTTCCCCGATCCCGTTTCGGACTGAGCAATGATATCATTTCCTTCTAATGCAAAAGGAATCGCTTGTTCTTGTATAAGTGTTGGATTAGTGATACCGTATTGTTGTAATGTTTCGAATAAACCTTTCGAAATACCTAATGACATAAATTTAGGCAAAGTATTCCCTACTTTCTAAACTGCTCGTGGAATTATTATCTTTTTCATTTTGCTCGTTTTTCTTAGGAATAGCAAACAAAAAAACAGACATTCAAAATTATAGTCTGTTTTTCTTCTGGAATTTGTTATTTTACGCCTGAAAGTTCTTATTTTCAATTACAGTTACCTTGGAATGGGTGCTGCTTCCAATTTGTTTAGTAGTCTCTACTAGCTTATGGATATTTAGACACGATTTCTTTGCTCCAGCGACTAATAAGGGTACACCAATAAAATCGATTTTTAACCCTCTTGAAAAAAAACCTCCCATTGTCATAGCAAAAGGTACTGTTGGTGACGTGTTAGAAAAAATAATTTTTTCATCTATTTGAAACCGTTCCTCGAGTAATTGATATAGATTTTTTAATGCCGGAACAACAAGCTTAGACGATCTTCTTCCTAAAGTATAAACAGAATGTCCATCTTCATCTTTACCATGAAAAATAAACTTTCCAGCATCCGACTTATTAAGCTTATTAAAATACGGAACATTTAAAATTTCTTCCCTAGTTAGCACCCGATTTGTCGGAAGCTTTTGTAAATGGTAGGATGCAGCAAGTGATGTAGTATGTGTGCCGCCGAAATCATTATATACATAGATCATTTTGATCATCCTTCTAATAAGTCCTGCTGTTATTATTTCCATGTAATATGTAAATATTCCAAGTCTGCTCATTAACTAATTAATTATCCCCTTTTGGATGATTTTTACTTTCACATCTGTGTTAAAAGTTAAAGTTGGATACACAGAGTGCCAATCAAGCTTTTTCCATATTTTATGATGCAGAGCGATCATTCTTCTCCCAATACCTAACCCGTCACAATTTGCTTCTTGCAGCTGTTGTGTTACTTTTTGTGCTTGGTCAGTCAGCTTTTTTGAGAGAATGCTATTAAGCTTATGAATTTCCTTTTGTGAATCCAAAACATCTTGTGGATATTCTACTACTTTTGCTTTTAATTCAAGGCTTAAATGAACATGAATAGCAGAAGGGCTCTTCGCTTCAATCGATAAATTTCTATTTACGTCTGAAATATCAATCGTAATAAAATCTTTAATACTTTCCGTATCGTTGACCTTCATAGTTAGTCTCGCTAATTTAGAAAGATTGCCCTTTAACAGTTGAAATAGGATCGAGTCGTCCTTATTTAAATCCATTCCTGAGTAATTTTTGCCGTCAAACAATGCAGCCCCCATTACTTTGGCAGTCTTATGATCAATACGATGAATGACTGGAACAGTTATATCTTGGCCTGGATCTAAGATGATTGTGCCAATCGATTGGATATCATTATTTTTCAACATAGTCGCCTCCTCGGCACTTGTTAATAAATCTGAAAGATATTCACCTACTAATAAATCAGTTTCACTCCCTAATTTTATGACTTCTTTAGCTTTTCCTTTTACTACTGCTACCTTGGCATTTAAAGCACTTTTGGGATCTCGATAGAAAACGTCTAGAGTCGAGTAGAACTCTTTTCTTGCAAGCTTTTCTCCAACTAGAAGAACCTGTAATTTGGATGCATCGATTTTTTTTGACACTTCCAGATCAATTAAGTCACGTGCTCCACGAGGTGTACGATTAATTTCTGTAAATGTTTCGGTTTTGGCCTTCTGCACACCCGTCACTTCGGAGCCTTGTAAAGCTCGAATGGATACAGTAGTTGAAATTTTATCGGTATCTTCCATATCAAATGCAGAACTGTTAATCAAGCTTACATCCTTTAATAAATTTTGATCCCAGCAGCCTGTTAACAAAGGAATTGAAAGGAATAATACACTAATTATCTTTCGCATGCTGCTGCCCCTTTCGGCTAAATAGAACAAACGGTAAAAGGACCATTGGAATGGAAATAATCATATATCCTGCATATGAAGCATACTTACTAAATTGATTCATTGACTGTTCAGTATCTAATGGCAATAGTGCCGCGAAAAAAATGATCGCTAATATAATGAATGTATTTTTAGAAGATTTTTCGCTGTTAAAGATGCCTTTTATACATTCAGCACCCCAGAAGACATAGGAAACAAAAGACGTGAAAACCAAAACAATCCATAAAGATAAAAAGAGAAGATCCGTCCGCTCAATAATTTTAAATGAGAAGGCTTTTATTAAATAAAGTAATGGTTCTGGTATTAATAGGATGTCAGCCGGACTGAAAAACAAGAAGCAAGCGATAGTTGTTAATAAGTAGAATAATGTCACGACTATGTTTGAAGCCGTAATGAATTTAATTTTTAACTCTAAAGTTCCTGAAGTCATAGCAGTTAAAAACATGATAATTTCAAATCCAAGCAGAGCAATAATGACATCTTTCGTGCCAAATAAAATGTCCTTCCAGCCAGAGCTTCCAATTGGCAGTATATAATAAATATTTGCATCCTTAAGCGAATAAATGATTAATGCTATAAAGATAAATAGAAACAGAGATACGATTACATAAAATCTTGCAATAACCCGTATTTCTTCTTTCGCCAAAAAATAACAACTTACAACCATGATTAAGGAAAGGATCCAGTTAGGTGTTTCCGGTAAAACCCATCTATCAAGCATTCTTGTATATAAATTAAGAATCAGGACACTTACAATAATTGAATAAAGCAAAAGTCCAATTTCGAATATTATCTTCATTTTTTTCCCGAATATTAGCTCTACAATTTCTTTTACTTTTTTATTTGGGAATTTTTTCATAATAAAATAATAGAGCATAATAAAAATTTGAACAACGATGCCGCCGAGGAAAAGCGAGATCCAGCCATCAATTTTAGATGCCTTAGCCATCGTATTTGGTAAAGAAAAAATACCCACTCCTATTTGGGTTTGAATAATGATAAAGAAAAGCTGGGCAGGCGATATTTTCTTTGTTTTATTTTTCATCTTTGTCCCAGCCTCTGACCCAATTAATTTTTTTCTGTCTATTTGTCATAGTGTCTTGAGGGCGATTTTTCATTAACCATAAAGGCAACCGAACAAAGGAATCCTTTAGTCCATTAACTCTAAACGGGGCAACTGGATAAAAATATGGTACACCGAATGATTCTTGCTTACATAGTTTTATCAGAATTAATATAAAACCGAACACTAAGCCAATGAATCCAAATGTTGCTGAAATAAGCATAAGTGGAAACCTTAATAACCTCACAGCTGCACTTAGTTCATTCGATGGGACGACAAAAGATGAAATGGCAGTTATCGCAACAACAACGATCATTATGTTAGATACGATTCCTGCTTTTACTACAGCGTCACCGATGACTAATCCACCAACAATGCCAATGGTTTGGCTAATAGGAGTAGGCAGCCTAATTCCTGCCTCACGAATTAATTCAATTGTTAACTCCATAATAAAAGCTTCAATGATGGGTGGATATGGTATATCTTCAACTGCATTTTGCATGGGAATTATTAACTCATTCGGCAATACTTCCAAATGAAAGGAAACCACTCCAATATAAATAGATGGGAAAGTGATGGCAATTACAAAGCTGATCATTCTTAATAATCGAATAAAGGTAGCCGTAGTCCACCTGCTATTATAATCATCAGGTGATTGATAAAAAGAGAAAAAAGTTACGGGAACAATTAATGCAGCGGGACTTCCTTCAGTCATAATGGCAATTCGGCCATCCATGATGTTGTCCCCAACACGATCAGGTCTTTCTGTGTACAATATTTGCGGAAATACAGTGAACGGATCGTCCTCAATAAATTCCTCAATAAAGCCTGGGCTAATGATTACATCTGTCTCGATATTCATATAAGAAAGTCTTCTCTTTACTTCCGTTAATATCTCCTGATTGACAATGTCATTTCGATAAATAATTGCTGTTCTCGTCTTTGTTTTCGTTCCCAGTTCTATTAAATGTACGACTAAATCTCTATTATTTATAAGTGTTCTAATCATATGAAGATTAGTATTTAATCTTTCGACAAATCCTTCATGGGCACCTCGAACAATTAATTCGGACTTTGGCTCTTCTATCGATCTTTGTACAGGTTCCGTCATACTTACAAGGAATATTTCATCCTTCGTTGCAGTTAGGATCCCGATATGGCCTCTTAGAAGCATATCTACAGCTATTTGAAAGTCTTTTGTTTGAATCCTTTTAATATTATGCAGATATTCTTGAAAAAGATAACCCTCAAGTCTTGTCAATAAAGGGATGAATGTTTCTGTTAATTTCTCGTTTGAGACTAAACTTGAAAAAAACAAAATATCAATTGTCGAATCCTTGACATACAGAGTTTTAAATGAAAAATCACTTGATTCGATAAATGTTTCTTTTATCTGATCCATTAGATTGTTTCTGTGTCCACGCATTTATATCCCTGCCAATCAAATTCAAATTTTATTTTCATCAAATTATTCGTTATCATGGCTTGTCCTTTTAAAAAATGAAATCTATTTGTTTTTCCTAAAGGCTATTAATGAAGTTTTTAAGGAAGCGTAGCTTCCAATTGCAGCATATCCATAAAAATACCCCATAAATAGGCCAGCAAGAAGATTATTTTTATGGCTAATAAAAATGGAAATTCCGAAACCAAGTAAAATGGCAATCAAAGGAACAAACTTTTTCGGCGTTTTAAAAAAAATCTTGATTAGCTGCGTGATTATGATAATTGAAGGAATTGCTATGACCGCATCCCAAAAATTCGTGTGAATTGTAGGAAAATCGATTGATACCACCACCTTATCCATAAGTTCTCCTTTTATTTCCTATTTATACAGAAGGTGAAATTCACAGCATCATGATGAATTTATGCTAATACTTTTCATAATAATTAACATTTAGGTAAAGTTTGAATAAAATACTTGGGAGGGTGTGGGCACATTGCAAAATAAATCAAAACTTCAAAAAGATCTTCAACTCATCGCTTCCCTCCAACGGGATCTTAATTTAGTTACTGCTTTTTTATTATTGACTGGTCAAATTACACTTGTTGGTGTTTTCGTTAACCCAGGAGAATTTAGTCTTTCTTTAAGTGGTCCAATATTTGGAAGAGCTCGCTTGGAAAGTAAATTTCGTGATGAGCCATTTGTAAATACGATAATAGACGTTGTTGATGTCATTGTTGCAGTTCTTTTAATTATTGATGAGATTCGGATTGTTGGTGTGTTCATAGGTTCAAGCAGGTTCTCAATTGTCGTAAGTGGTCCGATTTTCGGATCGCCGAAACATGAACCTACACTGCCATGCTTAAAACGGGAATATAAATTTTATAAAAAAATAGTAACGAAGTATTTTTTTGTTGATCCAACAATTTTTAGAAACATTTGAAGGGAATGGTGGGTATGCCGTTAACTGATTTACCTGTAATCAGGCTTTCAGAGGGTGGAAGATTTCTCCTTGTCCTCTCTATCGTTATTTTCATCTTCTTTTTTACACAGCAAAAAGAATCAGACTTACAATAATGAAAGGCATGGCTATGAACATCTCTTCCATAGCCATGCCTTTTAATTTTAATTTCTTTATTCATTTCTATTATTATGTTCTATGACAGACAAAAGAGCTTTTTCAATTTCCTCATAGCTTGTGCACCGGCAAATATTAGAAGAAAGCCATTCCTTAATGGTTTCCTTTGAAGGATTCTGATCTTTTGAAATCAATGCTTGGCAATTCATTATGAAACCAGGAGTACAATACCCGCACTGAAAAGCAAATTGTTCAATAAATGCATGTTGGATGGGGGTATTTTTCAACCCTTCAATCGTTATTATTTTCTTTCCTGCTGCTTCGATAGCTAGGATGATACATGATTTATATGGAAGTCCATCTATCATAACTGTACATGCACCACAATCTCCATTTAGACAGCCTGGTTTTGCACCTGTCAGTCCTAATTGAAGTCGGAGAATACTTAATAAGGTGCTAAATGGTCTTATTTCTACTTGATAGATTTCATCATTTATATTAAGAGCAACATTAAATCGGTTAATTGGTGAGATATCCACTTATTTCTCCTCCAACTCTATTAGAACATCCATCATTGTATTTTTATAAACAAATAAACGATATTCTTTTGACCCTTCGATATCATGTAGTATTGGGCTTGGCAAATACTTAATAGAATTATCGATTCTCTCATTTATCGACACTTCCTGATTATTCAATTCTCTTTCAACTTCTAATGAACGAAATGGAAAAGGGCATAAACCGCTAAATGAAACTCTTACATGATCATCCTTTTTAAGTGCTGCAAAGGTTATTAATGGATATCCTGTCTCCCATTGCTGTCTTTTTTTAATTGAAAGATAAGGCATTTCCAAATAACTTTTCTCTGTTATCAATTGAACGAGAAGCTGGCCTTCCGAAAGATTAAGAGTTTGGTTATAAACCATATGAATAGGGAGACTTTTCACTCCTTCATGACCAGCTATAACACATAGGCTATCCGTTAATAGAAATGGTAAAACGGCTTCTCGATAAAAAATTTGCCCACAAATATTTCCGCCTAAAGTAATTTTATTTCGAGCTGTGTAATCCGCCACACCTTGAGAGGTCTTACTCAATAATGGAAAAAAGTTTTTTTCTTCTAGAAAAGTTAAGGGAAGTGCCGCCCCAGTAATTAAAAAATTTGCATCCAATTCGTGAGTCATGCATTCGGGTATTCCTTTTATATCAATGACTGCTCCCGTATGAATGAGATTTAATCTTCGGAACGTGATAATTTCTGTGCCTCCGGAATAATATATGGGCTGTTTATTTTCATGCTTTAATTGATAAAACAATTCAATGGCTTCCTTCAAGCTCTTTGGTTTATAGTATTCAATATCAGTTTGTACCACCGGCAGCACCCCCTTCTTTCATTCTCCAAAGTAATTCAGGTATTAAAGGTAAATAGTTTATCGGAGTTGAAAGTGCTGCAGATAGACTATTTCCAAGTGCGGCAGGCATTCCAATTAATCCATGCTCGCCAACTCCTCGTGCTCCAAATGGTGCATCAATTTGAGGAGTTTCAACAAAATCTACAATGTATTCAGGATGCTCTCCGAATCGGATGGGACGATACGTTCTGAATTGATGGTTAAGCACTCTCCCAATTGAATCAAAAACAAACGTTTCCCTGCCGCCAAAGGAAAGTCCCATGCTCATCGCACCCTTCACCTGTCCTAAAGCAGTTTCTCGATTTAATACCTTCCCAACATCAATGACAGATACGGCTTTCAAAATTTTGTAAGTATAATTGCTCATATCCATCTCAACTTCAACACCTTGTGCTCCAACGGTCCATTCTGGTCCAGGCTTCCCTGCAGTTGTTTCTTTGTCCAAATAGGAAATATGTCTTAATGTATAAGTGCCGCGTCCAATGATTTGTCCGCCAATCGTATTTCCATTTGGAAATTTGTAGCCGTATGCTATTTCTTTAATTGGAATCCTTATACTAGGATCATCACGCAGATAAACAAATCCGTAACCAACCTCCAAATCCTCCACGGGGGATCGCAACAGAAATACAGCAAGTCTTTTTAATTGGCTGATGACATCATCAGCTGCCTCTACTAGTGCTCTTCCAGCCATAAATGTTCCTCGGCTTGCAACCGTCTTCCAGTGCTCTGGCGTACTTTGGGTGTTGACAGTCATTTGGACATGAATGTCTTTCATTTCCATTTTCATTATTTCTGCCAGCATTTGCGCTAATACGGTTTTTGTCCCTGTTCCGATCTCGACTACCCCAGAAATTAAATTAATTGTTCCATCTTGATTAAAGGTTAAAATTACTCCTGAGCTTGCATCCGTATCTATGGTGGATGTTTTCCATATACAGCTAATTCCTTTTGCTCTTATTTTATTTTTCCCAGTTTCAATGATTTGCCCTTCATCCCAATGAATTAACTCTTTTAGTCTTGATATACATTTTGGAAGATTACCAACATTGCTGGAATTTAAGAGAACTTGTGTTGGGGTTGTATGACCTGGCAAGATCGCATTCCGGCTTCGTAATTCTAGTGGGTCCATATTAAGTTTTTTTGCTAACATATCCATCGTTCTTTCGAAAGCAAAATGGACTTCGGGATGTCCGAATCCTCGGAATGGAGAAGCATACGGATGATTCGTATACATGCATAAGGAATCGCACCAAATATGGTTAATATTGTAGGGGCCAGTACAGTCAACTGCCCCGGCTCTGCTAAGATCGGCAGATTTGTCTGCATATGCCCCGCCATCAAATAAGTAAAGGATCTCAGCCACTTTTAGAGTCCCATCCTCTGTACAGCCCAGTTTTACAGTTGCATCCAGACCGATATGGCAAGGGGATGTAAGAATATCCTGCTCCCTTGTATTTTGAATTTTCACTAGCCTGCCGCCTACTGCCCTTGAGGCAATATAGCATAGAATCTCTAGCTGAATGGAAGCCTTACCTCCGAATGCCCCCCCTACTAATGGCGTATTGACGATGATTTTGCCATTTTCTATTCCGAAGTATTCTCCTATCATTCTTTTAATCATAAAAGGGGCTTGAGATGAGGATGTAATTTCAATATCGCCATTCCCGTGAATTTGAGCGTATGAACATCTCGTTTCCATTGCGACATGATCTGATGGTCGGAAAGAAAATGTACCTTCGACTGATACTGTGCTTTCTGACCAGCCCTGTGAAATATTTCCTTTACGTACTTTTGTGCGGTTAGCGACATTCGTACCTGGTTCAGGATAAGCACTTGGAATCTTTTCGTATTGTCCTAGGTTTTCATGAAGGATGGGTGCATGAGGCTCTAGTGCTTCGGTTGGGGAATTTACGACTGGCATCGGCTCATATTGAACTGTTATGGCTTCTGCTGCATGGATAGCAATAAAGGGGGAATCAGCAACAACTAATGCAACTACTTCTCCATGATATCGAACTCGATCAACAGCAATTGGCGGTCTATCTCGAATTTCTTCACCGGTAAGCGGAAAGCCATCACCTAATATGACTGCTCGGACCCCTGGAATTTTCTTTGCTTCGGAAGTATTAATCGCTTTAATCTTTGCATGGGCGTAAGGACTGATTATCATTTTGGCGTGCAGCATATCATTCCTTTCCATATCATTTGTATATTTTGCTTTACCAGTTACTTTCTCATAGGAATCTTTCCGATAAAAACCTTTTCCGATTATTTCCATAATCTATTCATTCCCTTCACTATCCGAAAATTTACTGAAGAGTTTATTTTCCTAGTCACGGTATTAAATTTATGAAACGAGTGAAGAAAAGATGTTACTCCTCTGTAATAAAGCTTCATTTAATTAAAAAGACAGGCATAATAAAAGACCCCGATACATATCGGAGTCTCTGATAATTATTAACTTGATTTCTTACCAAGGTATGCTTCAACAACACGCGGGTCTGCCAAAAGATCAGAAGCTTTGCCGCTGATGATGATTTTCCCGGTTTCCATGACATACCCATAGTCAGCAATTTTCAATGCTTGCTTGGCATTTTGTTCAACAAGCAGAACAGTAGTTCCCTCGTCTTTAATTTCTTTAATAATTTTAAATATATCCGCTACAATTAATGGAGCAAGTCCCATCGAAGGCTCATCAAGAAGAAGCAGCTTTGGCCGTGAAAGTAAGGCGCGTGCGATCGCCAGCATCTGCTGCTGCCCGCCGGAAAGTGTTCCGCCTAGCTGGTCCTTTCTTTCTCGTAAAATCGGAAAATGATCCATAACATTTTCAATATCCTTTACGATTTCATGATCCTTTCGCTGGTAAGCTCCCATTTCAAGGTTTTCCATTACAGACATGCTGCCAAGAATGGCTCTGCCTTCAGGAACAAGGGATATTCCTTTCATTAAAAGTTGGTCAGGTCTTAAGCCAGTCACATCCTCACCCAGAAACTCAATTTTTCCAGATTGAGGCTTTAATAACCCGGCAATCGTTTTCATTGTCGTTGTTTTCCCTGCTCCGTTTGCTCCGAGCAATGTAACAATTTTCCCCTGCTCTACTTCTAAATTAATTCCCTTTAATGCTTGTATTTTTCCATAAAACGTTTCAATATTAGTAACTTTAAGCACTTTCTTCATCCTCCTCTGATCCGAGGTAGGCTTCGATTACCGCTTCATTATTTTGTATTTCTAACGGTGTCCCCTCTGCAAGCTTTTTCCCGAAATTCAAAACCATGATTCGATCGCAAAGCTTCATAACAAGCGGCATATCATGTTCGATAATTAGAACCGTTATTCCCATTGATTGAACCGTTTTAATTAAATCGAAAAGGCTCGCTGTTTCAGTTTCATTCATTCCAGCAGCTGGTTCGTCCAACAGCAGCAGCTTTGGATTACTGGCTAAGGCACGGGCAATTTCAAGTCTTCTTTGTTGACCATAAGCTAAATTTTCAGCGTCTGTTTCGATCTCATCTGTTAAACCAACCAAATCCAGCAATTCTTTAGCTTTTTCACGCAGTTGTCTTTCCTCGTTTTTCTGGGACTTTGTCCGCAGAACGCTGCTAAAAACTCCCGATTTGATTCGGCAATGCCCGCCGACCATCACATTTTCTAAAGCAGTCATTTGCGGAAAAAGACGGATATTTTGAAACGTTCGACAGATTCCTTTTTCAGTTATTAAATGCGGCTTTATTCCAGTGATCGTTTCCCCCGTAAAGGTTATTTCCCCAGAAGTTGGAGGAAAAAGGTTCGTAATCATATTAAACATAGTTGTTTTTCCAGCTCCGTTTGGACCGATTAAACCAAATATCTCGCCTTCCTTAACAGTGAAGGTAACATCAGTTAATGCTGAAATACCGCCAAAATTTTTAGAGATGTTTTTGATTTCCAGAACCATGTTCAATCCCCCTTTTTGGCCGTTTTAACTTTTGAAACCAATTTAATACGTTATTATCGATAATTCCTTGTGGACGGAACGCCATCATTAAAATTAGTATTAACCCGTAAATCATGTAGCGATATTCACTAATAAATCTCAAAACCTCAGGCATTAAGGTCATAAAGGTGGCTCCGAAAATGGCCCCGACAATTACCTCGCTGCCGCCAAACACGGCAAAAATAAGAATTTCAACCGCACGATGATATGAAAAATCAGCCGGACTAATATACGCCATAACGTGAGCAAATAATGCACCTGCAAAGCCTGATATAACGGCACCTTGGACAAATGCCAATACTTTATAGTAAGTAATATTAATACCCATTGATTCTGCTGCTTTTTCATCCATTTTAATAGAGGCAAATGCACGGCCAACTCTGGAATGATTCTGCCTAATTATAAACCAGACTACGAGAATATTTATAATTAATAGAATGACAAAAACAACTAAGAAAACAAATTGATTACTCTTCAAGCCTAAGATAGCGGGGTCAAATCCAGCATCCTTTAATACTCTAAAAACTTCACGGCCAATTTGAGGAATTCCAGAAATTCCAACGGCACCCTTTGTTACGGATTCCCAGTTAACAAAGAATACACGGATTACTTCCCCAAATCCTAAAGTAGCAATAGCTAAATATACTCCTTGAAGACGAAGTGATGGGATTCCAACTACAAGTCCAAATAATCCGGCAACAAGCGCCCCTGCAATAACACCGATGAAAATCGGAACATCAAAATTAAGTGTCAGCAAAGCAGAAGTATAAGCGCCAATCCCCATAAAGCCTGCATTCCCAAGAGATAACTGTCCTGATGAAAGAGTGACATAAATACTAAGCCCGAGAATAATATTAATTAGAATAAAGGAACCTACTTGTAAATAATATGGATTGATTAATTCTCCTAGCATCATGTCACCTCCCTGCTGCTGTTGTCTTTTGGCCGAACAAGCCTTGAGGCCGTAGTAATAGGATAAAGATGATCGTAATAAATGCGATTGCATCACGATAGCCAGAATCTCCATACGCGACAACTAATGTTTCAGATAGTCCGAGCAATAGCCCGCCAGCCATTGCACCTTTTACATTTCCCATACCACCTAAAATGATGATCGCGAGACCCTTTAAGCCCATTGATAACCCCATTTGCGGATTGACAGAGTTAAAGGCCATCCCAACAAGGATTCCAGCAATTCCACCCATGGCAGAAGCAATAACGACTGTCATAATGATAATTCTTTTCGTATTAACTCCAAGTATGCTGGCAGTCTCAATATTTTCTGCAGTTGCCCGAAGAGCTTTTCCAGCTTTTGTTTTTAATAGCCAATAAGATAGCACCATCATCAAAATAACAGAAATAACAAAAATCAAAATTTGAACTAAATAAATGGTGATGGAACCAATTTGAAAGTTAATTTCAGAAAAGGCATTTTTGAAAGGATGATTTCCAGCACCAAAAAGGTGATGTGATAAATTCTCTAGTAAAATAGATGCTCCGATTGTACTAATTAAAGGAGCAAGGTGAGAAACACCTTGCTTTCCCCTTAATGGACGCAGTGCAAATCGTTCAAGCATATAACCTAGTATAGCTGTTACAATAATTGCCGCTAAAAATGCCACCCATATTGGCAATCCTAATGTACTTGTAACAATTACTCCGATAAAGGCTCCAAACATAAATATTTCGCCATGTGCCATATTAATGATGCCTAAAACACCAAAAACAAGAGTAAAACCTAGGGCGACGATGGCATAGATGCTTCCCAATGTAATTCCGTTAATAAGCTGCTCTAGTAGCAAAACATCTCACCCTTTGCTTCAAAAATTATTCAAAGATTTTGAACTTTTTATCTTCAATGATTAATACAGTCGGTTCCATGACAACGTCACCGTCTTCGTCAAATGAGAACTTTCCTAAAATACCTTCTAAGTCTTTAATTTCAAGAAGGGCATCCTTTAGCTTATCGCGATCTGCTTCTCCAGCATTTTTTAATGCCTCTGCCATTATGTAAAGTGCGTCATATGCTTGTGCAGCAAATTGGTCAGGCTTCTTTTTGTATTCTGCTTCGAACTTTTCGTTAAAGCCTTGTACTTTAGGATCGTCTTTTTCCCCAAACCATGGAGTTGCAACGATAAGCCCGTTAGAAGCATCGCCAGCAATCTCAATAACCTGTGGAGAGTTAAACCCATTTCCGCCAACAAAAGGAACATCAATTCCCATTTTTCTAGCTTGGTCCATGATGACAGCACCTTCATTATAAAGTGCCGATGCCAAGATTAAGTCAGGATTTTGACCTTTAATTTTTGTTAATTGTGCATTGTAATCAGCTTGTCCTTTTTGGAACGTTTCAATGGTCGTAATTTCAAGACCCATGTCTTTTGCTACTTTTTCCATTGTGTCAAAACCGGACTTTGTGAACACATCGTCATTTCCGTAAAGGATTGCAACCTTTTTTGCACCGTATTTATCTACTGCTTTTTGAATTGAGGCAGGGATTGCTAGTGCTTCAGGGATGGAGTTTCTGAATACATATTCTCCAATTTGTGGAATTCCTTCAGCAGTAGTCGAAGTACCCATAATTGGAATACCATTCAAGTCAGCCTCAGGACCTACTACATTCATTTCTGTACTTAAAGTTGGTCCTAATAGTGCAACAATGCTATCATCGCTCATTAGCTTTTGTGCGGCAGATAAAGCTTGTTCCTGCTTGCCTGCAGAATCTTCAATAACTAAATCAATTTTAACTTCGCCTTTTTCGTTAATTTCTTTCTGGGCTAATTTGAATCCGCTTGTTATGGCTTCCCCATAAGCAGCACCAGGTCCTGTCATATAGGAAATAACGCCAATTTTTGCTTCTACTGGGCCTCCGCCTCCATCTTTAGAAGGTTCACTATCACCTGCTGTATCTGTGCTTTTGCCGCTGCATGCTGATAATAAAACTAGCATGAGTACGGCCATTGCTAGAAAAGGCTTTCTAATTGCTTTTCTCATTTTTTTCTTTTCCCCCTATTTTCTGAAAATATTAAAAACATATCTCTATTAAATACTACTTAATAGCCATTGTAAATAGATTTATTGGAATTGTTTGAAAATGAAAGCGTTTTTATTTTGGAATAACATTTTCACAGCAAAAAAGGTGATTCTATCTGTAAGAATCACCTTTTTAAAAAATATTTATTATTAGTGTGTAGTATTATTGTTCGGCATCCCATTCATTTGGGCGGGAGCATAAGCATTTAACAGCTGCTGCATATCTTGTGAAGCAAGCTGTGGAACTTGATAGTAATGATTTTTATTTTGATAAATCGAAAGCTCATAAGCCATTTCAATGCAATTAGGCACAGAGTCAGCTATGACGCGGCGGACAACTGGATTTGTCACTTCACATGCTGCCATTGCTTTTGATCCAGCCATCGCCTTATGAGCACCAAGCATTAGCCCAGAAATACATGCGTCTGTAACTTCTGATGCCGAATTTAACGGTTTTTTTGGCTGAGAAGGCTTCAGCCCATAAACAAAATCGTTCTCTTGTGTCATTTTATAGCTCTGTGTTGGCACTGCTGGATCTTGACCAGATTTAAAGCAGTCAACGGTTGTATTATATTCCTGAGTAATAAACTGATGTTGTCTATCAAGTATGCTTCCTAGTTCTTGATCTTTTACATGGGGACGTAAAAGGGTGTATTGGTCTAAAACACCAACAGTTCCGGATAATACCTCATGGACATCAAAAACCTCATGTCCCCCATGATTCATTTGTTGATTAACCATGCCGGTATGCATATTTTGATGCATTTGACCTTGTTGCTGATTTTGGTTTTGCATTTGCATTCAAATTCCTCCCTCATATTAAATCAAAATTATTTTGCAACCGAAATTTATTTTTATTCCTTTTTTACGAGTTAATTTTGTTTTGCTGGAAAAGAATGTACCGTATATTGGACGAAGCGAGCCATGGATATAGTATTTTTAATAATCATGAGGATGAATGTATTAAAGTAGTCCTTAAGCCTTGAGCTACTCACTACTTAACCCTATACGAGTTGTTTGAAGAGATAGTCATCATTCAGTAATTGATAAAATATGCTTAGCTCTCGGAATATCTTTTGCCGAAAGCTAAGCATTTTAATAATGTAAAGAGTGGCGCCGATATTTTCTTTCATGGCATTGATCACAAATTTGGTACTTATGATCCCATTCTAGTTTCCTGCCGCAGCTTCGGCATTTTTTTGCCATATTTTTCACATCGGTTCGTAATCTGTCATGTACTTTATCACTAATTTGCTCTCGGATCCGCTCCCAATAAATGGCTTCGGTTCTTCGATCTAACCGATATAAAAACAACAAATAGAGACCAATCGCTTTGTATGAAAGCTCTAATTCCTCTAAGTTGCGATTCTTTAAAAGCGGTTCTGGCAACTCAGCCCCATCAATAATGGCTAACATCGTTTGTTCCCACTGCCAGATTAATTGAGGCTCCTTTTTGGAAAAAGGCAAATGAAGAAAACCATATAGATCCATAATGGACAGTTTTGCTTCTATTTCTGAGCCGCGGATCTTTTCATACAACTCTCTTTCTTCTGATAAAGAAGCCTTCTTCGTCCCCTTTGGACTTTCAAATTTATCCCATAATTCAAAAAAGGTTCCGAGATCGCGATAGTAGGTTTGAAACCGTTCAAAAACAGTACTTGTTGGTGCTACAGAAAAAGTTTGAATGGGCTGATCCTCGCAAACGAGCAGATCCCACATCTTCTTAATATTGGTGACAAAAGCTACTTTACCTACATCGTAAATGCCTTTTCTTCCAGCTCTCCCGGCAATCTGCTTAACCTCCTGGGATGTAAGGAGCCGTCTTTTCTGTCCATCAAATTTTTCATTTTCCAAGAAAACGACTCTTTTAATTGGGAGGTTTAATCCCATTCCAATCGCATCAGTTGAAACAATAATTGAAGCTTTTCCATGATTAAACCGCTGAACTTGTTTTTTTCTTGTTTCAGGTGGCATACTTCCATAAATCATACTGACCGAGTGTCCCGAATTTTCCAGTCTTGATGCTGTTTCAAGAACTTTTTTCCTTGAAAAACAAATTAAAGCATCCCCTTTATCAACACGGCTAAATTTAAACTCCCTCTTTTCTACTTCTAATGGGACATCTCGGGTGTATTCGAAGATTTCAATGCTTGAATCACCAAGCAGCTCAAGTAATATTTCTTTTACATTTTTGCTGCCGATAATGTGCACTTCATTTGCGTTTGCCTTTGTTATGGCCTTGTACCACGAAAACCCTCGATCCTTATCAGTAATCATCTGTGCTTCGTCAATCACAATACAGTCGAAAAAATCCTTTTCATGAAACATTTCGACTGTACAAGATATATGGCTGGCACCAGCTACAATCTTTTCTTCTTCTCCTGTTTTTAAAGAGCAAAGTGTACCTTCCTCATTCAGTTTATCGAATACTTCTAAAGCAAGAAGGCGCAGCGGGGCCAAATATAGTCCACTTGAAGCTGCTTTCATTTTTTCTAGTGCATGGTGTGTTTTTCCGGTATTTGTTTCCCCGATATGCAGAACAAAACGAATATTTCTTCTAATAGAAGGCTGATATTCTTGTCCGAATATTTCATTGATGATGCGCTTTTCCTCTTCTTTTTTTCTCTCGATTTCTGCTTTTTCTTCTTCTAATCTTCGCTGTAGGTTCGCTAGATCGTCTTGATATATTTCTTTATGCTTAGTTAAATCAAATGGAATTTTTGCGAGCTTCATAAGATCATTAATATATTCCTGCTGGGCAAACTCGATAAAGTGTAAGGCCAATTCTTCACTAGTTTCAGCAAGTATTTCATCTGCAATGGACTGAATAAATGATTTTGAGAGATTAAACTCTTTATACTGCATTTTACTTATTCCCATATCCATTATTAAATCTTTTAAATAGCTTGCTGTTTTCTGTAAATATCGATCAAAATAAGTTTCGTATTCAAAATACTGGCGACCCCAATGAGAGGTTTTGTGAATATCCCCTGTTAATTCTTCAAAAAAATCGCTGACATAAGTATAATCAGCAGGATCGAAAACACCGATCATTTTAAGTTTTTCTTCGAGTGCAATTGTGTCAATCTTTTTATACTTTACTTCGCTTTGCAGATCTTTTATAAGGTTTAAGGAAATGAAGTGTCTTACATATAAATNNATGCATTCTATTTCCTGAATGAATTTTTCCTGGAAATTCTGAATTGATTCATGCAGTAGCCTTTCTTCTTCTTTTTGTAAAAAGTCTTCCCTAGCTTCTCTATATTTCACTTCCCAATTTATTTCCTCTGCTTCCCATTTCTTGTTTAACCATTCAAGCGCATGAAATGGCTTATATGTACGCATTTGAGTTCGGAAGAGATGGTTTATTAATTTCTTGTCTACATTCTCAGTTTCGTAACCTTTCCCTTTTAAATAATCCTTTTTTGTCTGTCTAGACACGCTCCCGGTAGATTTATTTAACCAGACATTTAACCATAATTGATTAATATAGCTACTTCTTTCTAAAACATAGTCTTCATAAGCTGGCATCTTATCTTTACTGCCCAAATATAATGCTATATCATTTAAAATTTTGGCTTTTGTATTTTCAACAGCATTCCGGTAGGTTAGTTCCAATTGGTTCAATGTTATCCCTCATTCAGTTAGACTTTCCAATTCATTATTGTTATTGTAACACTTCCCATAATAAATCATGAAAAAGGCCAATATTTTAAATTTTTTTATTGACAAATAGAGGAAGTGTTCATATAATTTATTTAGAATTAAGTTATCTCGAATTCAAATAAAATAAATTCAAGCGAAAATTAGGAGGAAACTAAAATGACAAATTCAAAATGGGCCCTTGATCCAGCACACAGCAGCGTTGATTTTTCTATCAAGCATATGATGATTGCGAATGTGAAAGGAACTTTTAATCAATTCGATGCAGTGATTGAAGCAGATCCTACGGACTTAACGTCAGCAAACATTCAATTTACAGTTGATCTTGCAAGCATTGATACACGTAATGCTGATCGTGATAACCATCTTCGTTCAGGTGACTTCTTTGATGTGGAAAATAACCCATCTATGACCTTCCAATCTACTAAGATTGTAAATAATGGTGATGGCGAATATGATGTAACTGGCGATTTAACAATTCGCGGAGTAACGAAAACGGAAACGTTTGAGGTTAGTTATGAAGGTACAGGTAAAGATCCATGGGGCAACGATAAGGTTGGCTTCACTGTTGAAGGAGCTATTAAGCGCAGTGATTATGGTTTAACTTGGAACTCTGCTCTGGAAACAGGCGGTGTCCTTGTAGGGGATAAGGTGAAAATTTCATTAGACGTTCAAGCTGCTAAAGCTTAATATAAAAAAGCGGGTCCAATTGGATCCGCTTTTTTAAATCTATTGTTCTGCTAAAATAACTGCAATTTTATCCTCGATTACTTTCCCCTTTGAACCGTTAACTAAATTATTTAAAACAATTGAAAATATAAGTCTTTCGCCGCTCTTCGTATCCACATAACCAGATAATGAGCTGACAGTAGAAATGGAGCCAGTCTTCGCCATTACTTTGTTTTGTGCAACAGAATTAATCATTCGATTTCGAAGTGTTCCTCCTACCATTCGATCAGTCGCCCCTGCAATAGGCAATGATGTCAAATAGCTTTCATACCATTCCTTGTCTTGAACAGCAAACAAGAGCTTGGAAATTTCATTTGCAGGTATTAAATTCACATGGGAAATACCAGAGCCATCTCTAAGAACGAGTGTGTTAGTGTTAATCCCTAATTTGATAAGCTCCTCTTTCAGCACTTCAATGCCTTTATCCCAGCTGCCTTCTCCTTTAACAACTTTGCCCATTTCTTTTATTATTGCTTCTGCATGTCCATTATTGCTTAATTTCATAAAAGGAATAAGTAATTCAGATAATGGCATTGATTGGTGACTGACTAATACATTTGCTCCCTCAGGTGCAGCTGCTGTTCGCACTTTCCCATTTAATTTTATTCCTTGCTCTAATAATGATTGTTTGAATAAATCAAGTGCATAACCAGAAGGCTCCCAAACAGCCATCCATTCTCTCGCTCTGCTCGCTTCTAATGGAATAGTGCCTTCAATAATAATATTATTTGTCCCGTGCTGACGTTCTATTGAAATGCTTTTCTTCCCGTCTTTTGCAACTGTTTTGGCGTTATTAATAATGTTTACATAATCCGTTTTTGGTTCTAATGTAACAATAGGTTCTACACCTGTATTTTTCCCTGGATTTACATCAACAATAACGGTTCCAGCGTCATAATCTTCATTTGGTGAAGCCGTTAGAGCTGAAACTTGAGCTCCATAATAATAAGTTTCATCATTCCAAGTTAAGTCCATAGAATAGCGGATATCATCATACCACGTATCATCAGCAACTAAATCACCATGAATAATACCGATTCCCAAATCTTTAATCTTCCTTGCAAATTGATCGAAATCCGCTTTTAATAATGTCGGATCTCCTTTTCCTTTTAGATAGAGATTTCCTTGCAATGTTACCCCTTTTACAGAACCGTCAGTAAGCAGTTCAGTTGAGAATTTGTAATTTTCCCCTAATGTTGATAGAGCAGCTGCAGCGGTTAGCAGTTTCATATTAGAGGCAGGCTTTAAGCGAATATCTCCAATATGATCATACAGCAACTCCCCTGTCTCGGCTGATCGAACACTTACACCAGCTAGTGCTCCCTTTAAATCAGGATCATTATTGAGGAGCTGATTTAGTTCCTGAACCAGCGCTCCTCCTTCTTCAGTTGCCTGAACGACCGGTTTCTCTGGGTTTATTTGAGGAACGAAAGCAAGCATGAAAATCAATAAAAGACTAAGACTAAATTTCATTGGATTTTTCAATGATTTCAACACCTTTCTTCTATTTATGTTTAATACAATTCTTCTTTGAAAGGTGAATCCCTCTATTTCCAGTATGAGGAAAAAGTAGTGTTTTTCATTCAATATTTTATTGTATTCTGCTAAATTGATCAGTATGAAATCAAACAGAATTTCAATAAATCTTAATAAAAATGAATTCTTGTAAAAGAGTAATTTTTCTCTTAACGCAACTAGCAAAGCTGTTATGGTATATGGAATAAGGAGAGTGATAGCACGAGTGTGCATAAAGAGATAACGAAGCATGTCAATAAACAAAACAAGCAGATTATTGAATTTATGGCTTTAAATCAGCAAAGGGAATATTATATTGAACAAGCTCTTCAACATTGCAGAGAAGGTAAACCCTTCACAGCAGATAAAATAAATGAAGTGACAGCGAGGATTAACGACCTAGCTAAACAGGGAATTATACCTGCAAGGAAGCATGTGACGATTGAAATAATTGAAGAATATGCAGGAAGAACGAAATAGTCTATTTGATGTAGAGAAAAAGGAAGGTTCTATNNGTTAAGGTTTGGTTCATACAAATAAAGATTTAGATCAATCGTTCCATTCAGTTTAAATTCTACCCCTTCACTCTCTAAAGAAAGTCTTTGAACTGAATAATGCTCATCATCTTTTAAACCAATTTCCCCTTTTGAATTGATCACACGATGCCAAGGAAGTTGATGTTTTTTGCTCATGGAGTGCAGAATTCTTACTACTTGCCTTGCCCCTCTCGGACTGCCTGCAAGCTTCGCAATTTGCCCATAAGTCATCACTTTTCCAGCTGGGATATTTTTAATGATAAGTATGGCTTTTTCCGTAAACGTTTCCACTTGTTGATCTCCCTTTGATTCATTTCATAATTAAGATAGCAGCTTAGGCAACTCAGAATAAATTTGAATAATCTCCTCTATTTTCATTCGAACTAACCCACTAGATGACGGTGCAACAAAATCAATTGTGCCGGGAATTACTGATTCCTCTTGCTTCCCCCAAGGAATGGACTTTTTCTTGCTAAATTCCTGATAAACTCCCTTTCCGACAAAACAGACAATCTTCGGTTTATAATCATTTATTTTTCTTAAAAGCTCGATTCTACCTGCTTCATATTCTTCTTTCGTAATTTCATCTGCAGCCTTCGTTGGTCTGGGCACAATGTTTGTCATTCCATAACCTAAATCTAGCACTTTATAATCCTCGGTTGCAGCAAATTTCCTTGGGGTCAAACCTGATTCATGAAGAATTTTCCAAAAACGATTATTCGGATTGGCAAAATGATGGCCGGTTTCTGATGAACGGATACTTGGATTAAAGCCAACAAATACTAGATGTAGATTTTCTTTTAGATGATCATTTATTGGTTTCATTTCATACACCTTCTATCATCAATGAATTGTATTAATCATTAAATGATAGCATAATTCAGGTTTTATAAGAAATTGATGAGATAAAAAAAAGCCTGAAATCAGGCTTTTCTATTAGATATTATATTGAGTTTACTATGAATGTTTTAAATTCCTGTTCAACAATAGTTGCCAAATGCTCGGGAACTGTCAAATATACAAGACCATTTCCTTCCAGTTTCGGTGAATATCCTAAAGGAATCGTTCTTCTAATTAATTGTGCAAAAAGCTCTGGCTCAGAAAGCTGCCGTTCAAAATACTGAAAGGATAAATTTTTTATTAAAGCAAGCGCACCTGAGACATGGGGTGCAGCCATAGACGTGCCGCTTAAAGTGGCATATTTTCCATTCAAAAAGGTTGAAAGGATTTCTTCACCCGGTGCTACTAAATCGATTTCATTGTGGGAATTACTAAATTCAGATGATCGGCGCTTTAGATCTATCGCTCCTACGCTAATAACTTCATTATAAGATCCAGGGAAAGCAAATTCGTCTGTAGCGTCATCCCCATCTCCCTCATTCCCAGCGGCACAAACAACGAGAATATTATTGTTTACCGCATTTTTGATGGCTTCGTGAAGCTCTGGCACATCATTTGGGCCCCCGAGTGACATCGAAATAATATCAGCTTTTTGTTCAATAGCGTAATGAATGCCCTTAATAATCCAGTCATATTGACCAGATCCATTTTTATTTAGTACCTTTACGATCAGCAAGCTTGCATCTGGTGCTACACCGATCACTCCATTATTATTCTCGACTGCTGCAATCGTTCCAGCTACATGGGTTCCATGCCCATTGTAGTCCATGAATAAATCTGGATTTCCTTTATCATCATTTGTAAAGTTTCTTCCGCCAATAATACGGTCTTTAAGATCAGGATGAGTTATTTCACAGCCTGTATCTAAAACCGCAACAGTTACACCTTTTCCCTTCGTATCTTTCCAAATCTTTGGTGCTTGAATTAATTCAACCCCTTTCGGAATTTCATTTGCCCCATCTGCTAGATTCATCAGCTTAAAAGGAATAACACGAACTAAATGCTCCATTTCTTTCCCTCCTTAAGCGTTACCGCTTTTATTAGAGATAAATTTGAAGCCGGTTCTAGGTGTTAATAACATTTTAATAATTCTGAATTCAATTTAATAGATTCGTTTGGACTGTTTTTGCATAGTTTTATTGCCATTAGTAGGAGTATTTACTTAGTTTTAACTTTTAGATTTAAAAAAATTAATTAATCTAACAGGCAGTATGCCTAAACAAGCTAAATTACTCTTCTATTTCGTTTAGAGGAGAATTTCCAATCGTTCCGGTTTGGCGAATCTTAACGTCAATTTCTACGGTTACTGGCATCTCCGAAAATTTTTGGCCCCATTCTTTTTTTACCTTTTTCCAATAGGCAGGATCAGAGCGATGGAGTGCTTCTCCAAACCCAAAAACATCAGATTGAAACTCCTTTTGGGTAACTTCAATGGCAGATTGAATGCTTTCCTTAACGTCTTTTTCACTTATCTTTTCTAGATCATAAATAGTTTTGGTTTTTTTTAAGTCAAGGCCACGACATTCAACGTCAGCTACATTCCCTTCTATCTGAACTTTTATACTGCCTTTTGGTTCTCCGTTTTTAACCTTCGCTTTTATATCAGCCTTTGTCCTCATTACCTCTATCCCTATTTTTCCTGTTTTTGGACAAGGAATCACGCCAAGGGTGCTTTTCACTTTTCCTGTTGCATAGTGAACGGCCCTACTATCTTGATCATTTAACCAGCCAATTAGTTTATCATTATTAAATAATGCCATTTCATTGTATTTCAGTATAGTAGGAGCGCTGGTAACCTCTATATTCTGTTTCGTTTCTCCCGTTTTCACATCTCCTTTAAGGGTGATTCCAGTTAACACCGGGTCAATCCCATCACTCACTAAGTCTGTTATAAGCTTATCTAATGTTACTGTAACAGTAGGTGCCCATGCTTTCTCTGCAGACTCAAGGGACGAGAATAATTGATTTGCAGGTATATCTTCTAATTGGGTTAAAACTTTTAAAACATCTCCAGCTTTAGAATCTTTTGCTACAACGATATAAAAATCAGTTCGCAGCTCTGGATCCCTTGATAGAAAGTCTAACGCTTTACCTATCCCTTCTTTTGCAAATTCTTCCCCTAACACTAAAATCCGCTGGTGTGCAAAATATAACTTTCGAGGTGATTCTGTTGTAATTTTCCTGATTGCCTGAAATATTGTCTCGCCTTTCTCTTGATAAACGACTACTGGAGTTTTCCCTCCGCCTCCTCCCTTTTTTGCGATTTCTCCTGGAATTACGACTTGTGCTGTCACCACAAATTGATCTTCTGATTTATCAATTCCCATCCCCATCACGATTGCGAGCTCATTTAATTCTCTTCGATTCCAGCAGCCAGAAAGAATGATGAGGAAACTAATCAATATGATCATAATTAGAATATTTCGTTTCATCAGTAAACTCCTAAATCTTTCATAATAGTTATATACTCTGCGAATCATGGATTTTTTAAGCAAAATAAGTACAAAATATTTATAGAGGAGTTTCCTGCCATTTCAACAATAAATTAGAAATAAGGATGGGAGTCTCATTATGGGATTTTTCAAACAATCAGCAAAAAAGCAAAGACCAAACCGTATCTCAGCTGCACAAAATAAGAAACAACAAAAAGAGGTTCAAAATAATAAATTAAACGAGAGTGTAGCTGGAAATATTCAAAAAATTAAAGAAACGCTTGGTAACAGTGATGATATTATCACCCGTGAGATTCGCCTCGGCAAAGAACAAAAAATAAAAGCAGGAATCATTTATACGGATGGATTAATCGATAGTACAGCAAATCAAAACTTTATAATGGAATCTTTAATGCTGGATTTGCCGCAACTCAATATTGATACTACAGAATTTGAAGATCTCCTTATTTATTTTAAAGAGACAGTGCTTACAGTTGGAGAAATCTCAGATGTATCAGACTATAACAGCCTGTTTGATTCTCTATTATCAGGGCATGTCATTCTCTTATTCGAAGGATTTTCAAAAGGTTTTGCGGTAGGAATGAAGGGAGGAAAAGAACGCAGCGTTTCAGAACCAACGAATGAAAACGCAATACGCGGACCAAGGGAGGCCCTGACGGAAAATATACGGACGAATACCGCATTAATTCGCCGAAAAATTAATAATCAGAACCTATGGCTAGAGACGAAAAAAATTGGAAAACAAACAAAGACGACGGTTTCGTTCATGTATATAAACGGAATTGCAAATGATAAAGTAGTGGCAGAAGTAAGGAGTCGCCTTGACAAAGTAAATATTGACAGCATGTTAGATAGCGCATATATAGAAGAATTAATTCAAGATGAAACGTATACACCTTTTCCCACCATTTATCATACAGAACGTCCAGATGTTGTTGCAGCAAGCCTTTTAGAGGGCCGTGTTGCCCTTCTTGTTGACGGGACTCCCTTTGTGCTATTAGTCCCTGCCTTGTTCGTTCAATTTCTCCATGCTCCTGACGATTATTATAACCGGGCTGATATTGTGACTCTTATTCGGATGCTTCGGTTTGTTGGGTTTTTTATCGCTTTGTTAGGCCCTTCCCTTTATATTGCGATTACAACTTTTCATCAAGAGATGCTGCCGACACAATTATTAATCGGATTAGCAGCACAACGAGAAGGTGTTCCCTTTCCAGCTTTCGTTGAAGCGTTAATGATGGAGGTTACCTTTGAAATATTACGGGAATCTGGATTGCGATTGCCAAAGGCGATTGGGCAAGCCGTATCGATTGTCGGAACTTTAGTGATTGGGACAGCAGCTGTAGAAGCTGGGATTGTTTCTGCTGCCATGGTTATTGTCGTCTCAATTACAGCCATTTCAAGCTTTATTGTTAGCTCGTATAATTTGTCCATTTCCATTAGAATGCTGAGATTTCCTTTCATGGCATTAGCAGCTTCGTTCGGTTTATTCGGATTGATCATCGGATTGATCGCTCTTACACTTCACTTATGCAGTTTAAGATCTTTTGGGATTCCTTTTATGTCCCCATTTGGTCCATATATTCAAGAAGATCAAAAGGATGCAATCTTGCGCTTACCAAGATGGGGTTTATTTTCGCGCCCCCGTTTAATCAGTCAGAAAAATATAAAAAGAGATGAGTCTCAAGCTCCGAAGCCCCCAGAACAAAATGAATAAATTGCCTTTGGTGTTGAAAGGACTTTTTGAAGCTATGATTTTCTAAAAAAAAACAATGAATGGGTATCTTTTACAACTGAGGGGAGCCTGCCTATGTTAATGGTTATTGGGATTTTTGTTATAGCCATTATTATTATTGCTATTGAAGTACCTTATCTTAAAAAAAATAAGTTAAAGAAAGAAAGCTGGGTATTTTCGATTTTGCTGATAATTGGTGTTGGATTAAGCATTGCATATAATTTACATCTCTATATTCCAAACCCTTTGCAAGGGCTTGCTGTTATTTTTAAGCCATTTAGCGATTTTGTTAATGAACTGCTGATATGAATCTAGGTGATAATGATGCTTGAAAAGGGAAAAATATCGGTTCGGCAATTTAGAGTGTTAGTGATCTTTTTTACGATAGGGACGAGTATTTTAGTAACCCCATCATTCTTAGCTTCTTATGCACGGCAAGACGCATGGATTGCAGTCATAATTAGTATAGGGGTTGGGCTATTATTTGTATGGTTATTTACTGCGATTGCCGGCTTTTATCCTAATCTGAACTTTGTACAAGTCAATGAAAAAGTTCTCGGTAAATGGCTTGGGAAAATAATTTCTCTTTTGTTCCTTACAATGCCATTCGTCTATACGGTAGAACTTTTATTTTATTCGGGAACTTTTATTACAGTAAACCTCATGCCAGAAACACCAATAGAAGTGTTGCATATTATGTTAGCTGTTATTTTAGTAATGGCAGTACGTCTTGGACTGGAAACATTTTCACGCACTGCGGAAATCAACATTATTGCCTTTATTTTGCTTTTTTTAATGTTACTATTTGTTGCACCACAAATAAAGTTAGAATACATTCAACCTGTAATGGAAAACGGTATAAAACCTTTATTTCTGCCAGTTTTACATTTACTTGATGTTAACTATTTTAATGCGGTTGTGTTATTAATGATATACCCTGCCTATGTAAATGAGCCGAAAAAAGCGCAAAAATCATTTTTTATTGGTACATTAATAGGAGGTTTTGTCGTTCTTGTTATTACATTGTTATCTACAATGGTTCTTGGTGTTGACACGACTATTAGAAATTTATATCCGGGGTATGCATTAGCCAAAAAAATTAACATAGGCGGTTTTTTGCAGAGAATTGAAGCCGTCATAGCATTTATGTGGATTATGACGACCTATTTTAAGATGCTGATTTATTTTTATGCGACTTGTTTAGGGCTTGCTCAAGTATTAAATTTAAAGGATTACCGGCCAATCACTCTCCCTTTAGCTATGATCGCCGTTGCTTTTGCTTCAATAATGATTCCAAATGTTGTAGAACAGCAAAATTGGGATAATGGAATTAATCTAGTTTTCTCATTAACAATTGGAGGATTTTTACCTCTATTCATATTAGGAGGAGCATTGATTCGAAAAAAATTTACGAAGGAAAGTTCAAAAAATGTAATGTGAGTGAAACTTAATCATTCGCTTACAAGGTATTTAAGGGACTATGGACCGCCCCCTGTCCCTTAAATACCATGTTCAAAGCAATAGTGGTTGACTAGCTCTTCAATGAAGTTATGTTCAGGGAATTTTCCAGAAAACTCAAATAGAATTTCCTCAACGAATTTTCCATTTTTATAAACATGGATGGCTCCATCTTGATTAACGACACTATATTCAGCTTGAAATTGATATCCATTTTTTTCAATAGCACCCATCTATGTCATCTCCTTATTGCAATTTTCCTTTAGTATGAACTCAATTCTAAAAATAAATCGGTTTTAAGTTTTGCAGGCAATTTATTTTATAAATTTGCAAATTAAGAATGCCAAGTTCACAAAAAAAGAGCCATTTAGGCTCTTTCTCAATCGAATTTTATGCTTCTGTAACTTCAACTTTCTCCATAACATCGCCATTTTTCATTTTTAATACCGTGTCCAAACCTGAAGTCACTTTTCCAAAAACAGTATGAACTCCATTTAAATGTGGCTGAGGCTCATGAACGATAAAGAATTGACTTCCCCCTGTATTACGTCCAGCATGTGCCATTGAAAATGACCCCGCTTCATGCTTATAAGGGTTGCCTTCTGTTTCACAATTAATGGTGTAGCCTGGGCCACCTGTTCCTGTTCCATGCGGGCATCCGCCTTGACTTACAAATCCAGGGATTACACGGTGGAAGTTTAGTCCATTATAATAGCCTTCATTTGCAAGCTTTTCAAAGTTTGCAACTGTTCCAGGTGCTGCATCTGGATATAATTCAAACTCCACTTTTTCCCCATTTTGCATTAATATGTATCCTTTTTTCGACATAAAATCATCTCCTTCTGTAAAAATCAATTCCTATCATACCATTATTGATAACCTAAATAAAAGTAATTGATGCTTTTTGTTTTAACTAAATAGTTCAATAAATAATACTAAAATAAAAATGATTAATCCATAAAATGATACATGCAGAAAAATGGTTGTTAGACCAAATTTAAAATCTTCAAGATTTATCCCTCTTCTACGGATTCTAGGCCGCATAATATCACCATCCTTAATTAAATATTATCCATTTCTAACTATTTTGACAATATTCTACCAAGAATAAAATAAGAATTGTAAAGCAGAAGTCTCCTAGACGCCTTTAAAACTTTTTATTCATCTGTTTTTGCTTGTTCATGATCTCATAGGATTTTTCTATTATATCCGACAAAACATCTCCTTTATAGATCCTGCCAACCTTCATGTTTTCTTGATAATATTGGACAATTTCATCCAATTTTCGAGAGGTTTCTTTAGCAATACGAACATTGAGTTGAATTCTTTTATCAGCAGTCATAGTGCGAATGTGCCTCCTGTTTGAAAGTGTTATAGCGAATGCTATTTGTTTGCTAGCAGTTTGATATCGACTATTATCAAATTGCTAGCAAAGCTATTTTGATTATACCATTAATAAAATGAGAGTATTCTTTCCTGTCGAAAAAAACCGGGTTTCCCCGGTTTTTGAATTCTATTTATTCATCATGCTTTTCCATTTCTCTTTAAGGAACTCCCCAAATTGTTCTAGCTCATGCACACCATCCATAAGCTTCTCTTTCCATATTGGAAGCTCTTCTTTAATTTTTTCTGCGGAATCCTTAATCGTCTTTTCAACTTCTTCCTGAAACTCTTTTTCGGTCATCTTTTCATTTACAGATTTCGTGGAGAATTCTGCTTGTTCAACATAGGGGATAGAGTTTTCCATAATAGATTTAAATAATGGGACAACAGTTTTGGAGCTGCTGCTTGATAGATAATGTTCCCGATCTGTTTGATCATAGCCAAGCCATACTGCCCCAACTAAATTTGGAGTATATCCAACAAACCATTGATCCTTTGTTCCGTTTATATCTTTATAAGGCAGCTGAGTGGATCCCGTTTTTCCCGCCAGCTGGACGCCATTTATTTTTGTTCCTTTTCCTGTTCCGGATTCAACGACATTTAGAAGCATCGATGTCATTTGATTGGCTACGGTTTTTGAAGTTACTTTCACTGTTTTCTTCTTTCTTTCAGCAATCACGTTACCTGTCGGGCCAACAATTTTTGTAATTAAATGTGCATCTTTTCGTTTTCCCCCGTTTGGAAATGTAGAATAAGCCTCAGCGAGCTTTAATGGGGAAATTCCTTTGTGCATGCCGCCCAATGCAATACCTAAATACTCATCTTCCTTTTCTAAAGGAATTCCGAAACGATTCAGCGAATCAATTCCTTTTTCAAGACCAATTTGATCGAGTAGCCAAACGGCAGGAACGTTTAGAGACTCCTCTATTGCTTTATACATTGGAACTTCACCGGAATATTTCTTTGACGCATTTTCTGGTTTATATTTTTCAAAGGACATTGGTTCATCCTTAAGCATGGATGTAGCCTGATAGCCTTCTTCAAGTGCAGGAGTATAAACAGCTAAAGGCTTTAAGGTTGATCCAGGCTGTGCTTTAATATGTGTGGCTCTGTTAAAGCCTCGGAATACATAGCTGCCTCTTCCGCCTACAAGTCCTCTTACACCGCCAGAAGCCGGGTCTAAAAGAACTGCTCCACTTTGAACAAGCACTCCATTTCGTCCACGTGGAAATAAATAGTCACTTTCATATACCTTTTCGAGCCCTGACTGTAAATTTTGGTCCATTTCGGTATATATTCGGTATCCTCTAGTAAAAATTTCTTCCTGTGTTAAGCCATATTTATGAATGGCTTCATCTAAGACTGCATCAACGTAATATGGATATTTTCTTTCGATAAAGCTGCCTTTTCCTTCATTTAATTGGATCGTTTCTGTGATGGCTTTTTCATATTCGTCTCCGCTTATCATGTCATGTTCTTTCATTTTTCCAAGGACAACATTTCTCCGCTCTATTGCTCGGTCATAATTTCTGAACGGATCTAGTGCAGAAGGCGCCTGTAACAATCCAGCTAAAAGGGCAGACTCACTAATAGTTAAGTCCTTTGCCCCTTTATTGAAATATTTATTGGATGCCTGATCAATTCCCCAAGCGCCGCTGCCAAAATAAACTTGATTTAAGTACATTTGCAGAATTTCGTCCTTTTTGTATTTCTTTTCAATTTCAACAGCAAGGAATAATTCTTCAATTTTTCGCTTATACGTTTTTTCAGATGAAAGCAAAGCATTTTTCGTAAGCTGCTGGGTAATCGTACTGCCTCCACCTGTTATTCTGCCGGCAAAAATATTCTTAAAGAAGGCTCGGGCTATTCCCTTCACATCAAACCCATTATGCTTGTAAAATCGTTCATCCTCAATTGCAACAACAGCATTTTTGACATAGTCAGGCATTTCTTCAATGGCAATCCCTTCCGAACGATTCGTTGCCAAGCTGCTTGCGACTTCCTCATTTTTATCGTATATGACAGTTGATTGCTTTAAACCTTCCTTTAAAGTTTCAACATTTGCGGTTGCCGCTATAAAGGCAAAGAAAAGGATCGTTCCTAATATAACCGTTAGTATAACTAACATCGCTATTTTTGTTATATGCTTATTACGCCAGAATCGTCTAATTGCTTCCCAAAATGGTTGTAATTTTTCCATTATATCTCCCTACTTACTAGTTGAATGCTTTTTTATAAGCTTCAAATATTATACAAATTTAACGATTATTTCGCAAAGATTCTTCCTTATCATGGGGATTGCCAATGTCAGTGAATTATGTTATAGTCTATATTGCGATGAGCTAATTGCGTAAGACGGATTGACACTCCAATTTTGGAATGCACGATGTGGCGTGCAGTCAACCGCCGCAATACGTAAAAGGATGCCTATATGGCATCCTTTTTTAATTAATAATAATATTCTTTTCCAAATAGACCCAGTTTTGCGGAAATAGAAGGCTTAATTGCCAAAAAGTTAAACCTAATAAATGATATTGATCAATCAATTTATACTTTTCAGCAAAGCTGCGAATATCATCAAACCATACAATATGCCTTTCTGAACCCTTCCAATAGTTAAAGCTTGGAGTAGATGAGTTGAGATCATAATTTATAAGAGCACCTGATGAGATCGCTAAATTTTGTGCATTTAATTGAGAATGTGCCTTTGTTAAGTTGTCAATTACCCTCCAATCATAACCATATAAAGGCAAAGCCATTTGCAGTTTTTTGGGGTTGATTAAGCTGATGGAATATTGAATGACGTCCTCTATCCACCATATAGGTGAAACAGGATTTGGCGGTCCTGTTGGATACCCATAATCTATCGTCATGACCGCAACAATATCTGCCGCTTTCCCAATGGCTGAATAATCATAAGCGCCGACTATCCGATTTTGCGGGAGGTCTGCTGTTTTCGCATGAACGTTTACATGAAGAATTAAGGGGCCAAGTGCTGTTTTTAATTCATTAAGAAAGGTATTAAAATCCTGCCTCCTTGGCGGCGGAATAAACTCAAAATCAATGCTTACTCCTCCATATCCCTTGTCCGTAATAAAATTCATCAAACTATTAATTAAGTTCTTCCGATAGACAGAATTTTCTAGTACTTGACCAATTAACTCTGGACTAAATTTCTGATTTGCAAAATTTCTGATCATCAATAAAGGAGTAATTTCTAATCTTTTACTCTCTTTAATCACTTGTGTATCATCTACAGCTAAATATGTGTATCCCTCATTTGTGAGTGAATAAGAGACGATGGCTAAATAAGAAATCTCTTTAGCTACTTGTTTTAAAATGGGGATAAATGATTGAGGAGAAAAGGGAATAATGAACCCGAGTGTCTGCATCGATAATTTCAAAGGAGAGGGTATATTTATTTTTTGTCCAACAACTAGGTTATTTGACTGAATACCGGGATTAGCTGAGAGGATAGCATTTATATTAGTTCTGTATTTCTGTGCCAATCCCCACAATGAATCGCCTTTAGCGATAATCTTTGATCTAATAGGTAATGCTTGATCAGGGATATAAAGGGCTAATCCGGGAATAATGATTCCATTAGCAGACAACCCGTTTACATTGAGTATTGATTGAATTGGTACATTATATCGCTTTGAAATTGCCCATAGGGAGTCTCCTCTTTGGACGATGTGAATAGACATTATTTACACACCTCCTAAATTTTCACCTGTACTATCATATGGTGTTCTTGCAAATAAATAGTACAAATTATATAGATAAAATTAAGCCAATTCCTACTGAAATTCACTTGTATGTTAAGCTTATTTTTCAAAAACGTATAAAATACCGTTTTTAGGGTGACTTATTTTTGGCCCTTTAAATCCTCTTTTAAGTAATTCCTTCCGCATAAATATCATTAAGGCTCCATGGCTAACTATCAGTACATGTTCATTTCCAGCAGAAAAGACCTCATCTAAGAATAAATTAATTCTTTCTTTAACAGCCTTAACTGAATCCTTTTGCGAAGGATGGTTGAATAGCCAGGCAAGCCGGACGAGAACTGCCCATAGCTGATAGGGAAGTTTAATATTGGCTTGAATAATTGGATATGCTTTAACCTCTCTTAATTTCTCGGTTTTTATTATCTTACCTACAAAGATTGCATGAGCTGTTTTCTCCGCTCTAGATAAATCACTTGAATAACACGTTTCCCATTCCAAGTTTTGAAGATCGGTTTCACCCTTTTCAATGTCGGATAAATCATAGTCCTCAAACCATTTTGATAGTTCTGCGGGAGTCATCCAAGTTTTTTCCGGTATAGCATTTTTTACTTTGAAATGCCTAACGAGACCTATTTTCAATTTTTCCTTCTCCCTAAAATTTTTAAAAAATGCTAAGCTGTCTTTCTTTAAAGGGTATCTTAACATGGAAAAACACTCCGTGAAGGAGTGTTTTTCAGATGCATAATTTGGCAGACCTACACTTGGAGACCATAATTCCGGCATAACGCTGCTAATCCACCAGAAAAACCGCTGCCGATGGCATTAAATTTCCAGTCGTTTCCGTGACGGTATAATTCACATATAACTACCGCCGTTTCAATTGAGAAATCTTCACCTAAATCGAAACGCAATAATTCTTGATTATTAGAATCATCAACTAATCTTACAAAAGCGTTTGAAACTTGACCAAAGTTTTGCTGTCTAGTCTCAGCATCATGGATCGTCACTGTAATGCCAATTCGATGAACATGGGAAGGGATTTTAGTGAAATCAACAACCAGTTGCTCATCGTCCCCATCCCCTTCTCCTGTACGGTTATCTCCCGTATGAACGACAGACCCGCTTGGATGTTGAAGGTTATTATAAAAAACAAAGTCGAGATCATTTTGGCAACGATTATTTGCATCTACTAAAAAGGCAGAAGCGTCTAAATCAAAATCATGTCCACCCTGATATTTATTCGTATCCCATCCAAGTCCAATGATCGCTTTTGTTAAACCAGGATTTGTTTTTGTTAGGTCAATTCTTTGTCCTTTTGCCAATTGAATTCCCATCATAAACCCTCCCTGAAATAAATGTTTATTCAATTGGGAGTTAGAAAATAATTTCCATTCCCTCTTGTTTTATTGAAGATTAATGGGCTTTAGGACCCCTTATTCTTTAGCCAACCTGTAATCCGAAGTCAGTCGCAATTCGTGCTAGACCGCCTTGGTAACCTGAACCAACAGCAGAGAATTTCCATTCACCATTATGACGGTATAATTCCCCAACTACAATCGCTGTTTCAATTGAAAAATCTTCTCCTAAGTCATAGCGAATAACCTCTTCATTAGTTGCTTCATTGACAATTCTGGCAAACGCATTGGAAACTTGTCCAAAATTCTGCCCACGGCTTTCAGCATCATGAATCGTAATAACGAAAGAAATTTTTTCAATGCTTGCTGGAACAGCACTTAAGTCCACCTTTACTTGCTCATCATCACCGTCACCTTCCCCTGTGCGGTTATCTCCAGTATGTACAACAGACCCATTGCCGCCTTCTAGTTGATTATAAAAAATAAAGTCTTTATCAGATGCACATTTACCAGATGCATCAAGTAAAAACACACTTGCATCTAAATCAAACGCTTGTCCCCCGTCATATTTATTTGTGTCCCAGCCAAGGCCAACAACAACCTTTGACAGACCAGGATTTGTTTTCGTTAAATCTACTTTTTGTCCTTTTGATAAAGAAATAGCCATTTAACCATCATCCCTTCACTCTAAAAATTATTAGAACTTCCTGCTAGAGGAAGATTCATCCAAGAAACAAAACTTCATTTAAAAAAATTATTACCCTTTCTATCCAAGTGTATCTTCTTGGCCTTAAAACGTAAACCAATTTAACTTATAGATGTTCAATTTTATTGTACTAGATACAACGGGCACTGACTACTTTAATATAATTAAATTTACCAATATTGTAAATTTAGAGGAGCATAAACTCAAGGGATTTTAATGGAGACCATTCCTATCCAATAGATTATCGCCTATTCTTGCCACCCTTTTCCTATATAGTACATAGCATGTAAATAATGCTGTTTGTATAAATAGCAGGAAAATAAAGGAGTGTTTTTCTTGGGTTTATACACAAATAGTCAGATTGTACCCAATCTGTTTAATAAGAAGCATCAACTAGAAACTCAGTCTAATCAAGATTCCTTTCGCCTGAATTATCTTCAAGAAATTCTTCATGAGCAGAAATTGGTTAATCATCAGTTGACAGATACGTATGAGAAAATGGATTTTCAAATATCCGAATCTTTAAAGGGCATTAATCATAATATCCAGCGTACAGCATCTAAACATAATTACGACCTTGTCAGATTGATGGATAGATTGGATGAGCAGGATAACGTGATACTTCAGTTTTTAGAAGTTATGAATTCTCAGGAAACCGCAAACCAGATTATTATAGAACGATTAAATGAGCTTGAAGGAAGGAATGCTATCATATTGGAAAGCCTAGAAAAAGAAAGCTTAATTAATCAAGCTGTTCTTGATCAAGTATCATTTCAGCACGCCTCAACTGAAGCATTGACTGGGAAAATTGGCCAATTCGAATCATTTTCACGTGATTTAACAAACCAATTAAACAAACAGGAAAACGTGTATGAAGAATTATCACAAAAGCTTGAGGTGCATGAGGTATTTCATAAGACCGTTATGGAACGGCTAGACGAACAGGAAGCAATCGTTCAAAAAATATCGAGGCAGCTTGAAAATCTGCGTTCCTCCTTTTATGAAAGAACATCCTTTATAAGTGAGAAGATAGAATCAGGCTTCAAGCAATTGCTGAAACCGGTCCAAGGCTATTTCATCAAATCGGGAGAAAAGGATAAAACAAAAAATTAGCTTATATAAAATAAAAAAAGGAAGGTGCTAAACCTTCCTTTCCCATCCATTTACAAATTGACCACTGGTAATTCTATTGTAAATGTTGTCCCTTTATTTAGTTCACTTTCAATATTGACTTTCCCCCCATGACTTTCAATGATGTGAAAGCTTACCATTAGTCCAAGTCCATTCCCTTTTTTCTTTGTTGTGTAAAACGGCTCACCAATTTTCTTTAGTTGTTCCGGTGGAATACCAGTTCCTGAATCAGTGATAGAGATACGTACATATTCATTATTTTTATATGTATTCAAGATTAGTTTTCCGCCATTTGGCATAGCCTCAATTGCGTTTTTAATAAAATTTATAAAAACCTGTTTTAAACGGTACTCATCACAATGAATAAGTATTGTATTGTCACAGCATTCAAAATGAAGATGAATTTGTTTATTTCTTATTTCTAGCTCAAATAAAGATAAGACATTCTTCATAATCGGAATAAGGTTTTTTTCTTTGAGTTCAACAGATTTAGGCTTTGCAAGAAGCATAAAGTCCTCAACTATATGATTCACACGTTCAATTTCATCAAGGATAATATCAAAATACTCCAGCCGCTCTTTATTCGTTTCATCCATTTGAAGAAATTCAGTATACCCTTTCATAGAAGTGAGAGGATTACGAATTTCATGTGCCACACCCGCAGCAAGCTGTCCAACGGCAGCTAGTTTATCTTGTCGATGAAGGATCTCTTTCGTTTTTTTCGTTTCAGTAATGTCATTTCGAATGGCCAAATATTGATACGGGTTACCTTCTTCATCTACGAACGGAATAATCGTTGTATCCACCCAATATAAGGTTCCATCCTTTGCCACATTTCTAATTTCACCTTTCCAGACTTCTCCTCGTCTTATAGTTGTCCAAAGTTGTCTAAAAAACTCTTTAGGATGATGTCCGGAGTTTAATATTGAATGGCTGCGACCAATAAGCTCGTCCCTATCGTATTTGGAAATCTCACAAAACTTTTCATTAACTTTCGTAATAATACCTTTTTCATCAGTGAGAGCAACGATGGAAGATTGATCAAGGGCAAATTTAATATCGCCAACTTCCTTTATTTTATCATTCAAGTGTGCCTCTGTTTCTTTAAGGGCTGTAATATCGTTTCGAATTGAAACATATTGATAGGGCTTTCCATCATTGTATAGGAATGGAACAATTGTCGTCTTTACCCAATAGTGTTTTCCATCCTTAGCCTGATTGCGTATTTCCCCTCTCCAAATATTACCTGAAGAGATGGTTTCCCAAAGATTTTGAAAAAATTCAGGAGGATGAAAATTAGAGTTTAATACACGATGAGTTTTCCCTAATATATCTTCCTTCCCATACTTCGATATTTCAATGAATTTATCATTTACATACGTAATGATCCCATTAGCATTTGTAATGGTTACAATCGTTGATTCATCCAATGCAGCTTCAATATCACGTAAATAATGATCACTATCAGCTAATCTTTTGCCAACTACAGTTCTTGAACCAATTAGCCCGCTTAAAATAAGTAAAGTAATAAAAAAAACAAAATAAATAATATACGATTTAGGATTAGATTCAGCTTGGGAAGCATTTTCACCAAAAACGCTTGAGAATGTCCGTAAAAGCAGTAAATATCCTTCAATAATAGCAGCCGTTATAATGACAGCACTAACTGGTTTAATCCAGATTTCATTAAAAGGCGACAAACCCTTTGAGAAAAACAACATCCATAGAGAAAGGGCAAATGAACTATAAATAAGGATGATCGAAATAATAAATAAAACTGGATTAAATTGAATGTTCATGCTCATTGCATATAACCCAGTGCTATGAATGGATAAAACAGCGACAGTCATAAAGAAACTGCTGATCCATAATTGCTTTGCTTTAATCTCCTTATCAATAATTCCGTAAAACGCGATACCCGTAAAAATGATCCCTGAAAGTAAAGATAAAATGGTAATAAGCACATGATAATTACTTGACCCATTTATATTTACGGCAAGCATGCCGATAAAATTCATTATCCATAAACCTACACCAAGCGAAAACGTTCCTCCTAAAAATAAAAACTTCCGATTACGTTCTGCATTTTGAACGAGTGAAAATAAATCTAAACCAGTATAGGAGCAAATAAATGTTAGGATTATGGCCACAAAAATTAACATTGGATTCATTATATTAAAAATCTGCAGCATGAACATCTCCCTCTTATTTTTCAGGGTTTACCTATTTGGAAAACACATTTTTAACCATACTTTTTGATTGTAATCTAATTTAATATTGGTTGAAAGTGAAATCTTAATTTAACTTATACAAAATTAAAAAGTGGAAAAATTTAAATTTTCAAAAAAAGGGCTACACATTTAAAATAAATTCGAGTATACTGTTATATAACAAGGAAGTAAATTATATTCTGTATTATAAAAAGGAGTGGAATCATGTTACATTATAAAGTGGAATCTTTAGAGATTGCGTCAAGAAAGATTTGTCAAGAATGCGGTCAAAAAATAAATGAATATACTGATTCATATTTAATGGAATGTGATCGCTGTTTATCAAAAAAGGCTGAATAGCAGGCAAATGAAAAGCTATGGGAAATCGCAGCTCCATAGCTTTTTCTATTGAATTTTCATCCCAATAGTAAATATATCCGTTTCAGTTGACAGTGAATAAGAAGCCGTTAACTATCAAAACTTATGATTAAAGAAATGTTACAGCATATCTTATAAAGGGGTGTTATAAATGAAGAAAAATGACGCAAAAGGAAGACAAGCCCTAGATAACGCTCTTAACGCGGAGAATTCCCTTAAACATAATAATTATCCGAGTGGTTCAATTGATGAACATCGGGCAGTTGAAACAGGCAATATTTTATTAGCCGCTAAAGAATTAGGTCAACAAAACGAGAATTCGTAATAAAATAAGACTGCCCGAATTTATTCAGCAGTCTTATGCTCGTAATTTATTCAATTTGCGGTAATTCCCTCATTTCAGGGGATGTATCATTTCCACATAAAGGACATTTAAGATCAGCTGATGCAAATTCCTTTCGCATCCAGCCATTACAGCTTGTACAAGCATAAACTTCTGTGTCCAGCATGACAACCTCTGGTTTATCATCTTGACCTCTTCTATTGAAAAATATAACAAACGCCCCCTTTTTTTCTAGTATGGACAAAAAGAGGGAAAATATCCCGCGAAAAAATTTATGACAATTTCTTTAAGTCAGGAGGATTTCAAAATTGGATAACCAAAAATCTATAAAAAAATATACAGCAGCTGGGACCGATATTGAAGAAGTCAAACGGCTGAATAGTCAATCAGGTCTTTCCTATAACGAAGTGAAAAGATTGCTTGCCAGAAAGTTTATGAATAAATATATTGAATAATTGATAAAAAAAGAAGTTGCAGCTTAAAGCAACTTCTTTTTAATAAATATCACTAATTTTTAGCAACGGAAAGGGTTGAATGGCCCTTTTCCTCTTTCAATAGCCATAGATTAAGGATAATCCCCAATAAGCTCAAAACACTGAAAAATAAGTATAAACTGTAAATATTAAATTCCTCATAAATGATACCGCCGACAAATGTGCAAAACCAGTTTCCTAAGCCATTTCCAATTGCCGAGTATAATGTAATAGCAGTAGCGGTAATATGAACAGGCGTAATATCTCTTATATACTGAAGACTTGCAGGAATGAATAAACCAATTGAGAAACCTTGTATGACAGCTGTTGCGTAAATGACCCACAGACTTGGCTCCATAAAATATAGCAGCCATCTAATTAAGGAAACAGCACCAGCAAGTGCAGCAATCTGCAATAATCCAAAACGGTGGATCCAGCTGCCTGCTGCCTTCATAAAGGGAATTTCGGACAATACAGCAATTAAAAAAGCAATCCCTATTCCTGTATAGGTCCCCCCGCGATTTTCAATAAAAAGGCCAAAGTAATTATTATTAGCGAGATTAGGACCAAAAATCAGAAAAGTAATTACGAGGAAAATGAGAAACCTTTTATGGACAAGAATTTCCTTAACACCAGAAAGCAAGTTCTGATTATTGGAAACATTTTCTGAAGGCATTTTCCTTGCTAGAATACTGGCGATAAATAATGAAGCAAAAAAGGAAATAAAAATGATTTTTGGATTCCATTCAGATAGCCTCCCCATAATAAAAACCGCTACCCCAAATCCAAGAGACCCAAACAATCGGATATTCCCATAATTGACTTTGACTTTACTTGAATATTTGATTGATAAACTATCTGATATCGGAATAATCGCACTCTGGAAAATGGCTACACAAGTAAAAGTAATAAAGATCCAGTAGTAGCCGCTGAACGTGATAAACCCAAGGGAAAATATCCCAGCAATTAAAGTTGTGACTGTAAGAATTTTAATAGGAGCGTTAAGCTTATCCGAAACCATTCCCCATAATGGCTGAAAGAAAATCATAATTATTGGGCTAATAGACATGATGGTCCCAATTTGATAGCCATTTAAATGTTCAACTTCACTTAAATACACACTGAGCAAAGGATACAAGCTCCCCACGCCAAAAAAAGTTAACAAGTAAAACCCTTGCATGGATAAAATATTTCTTTTTATTTGTTTATTCATTTTGGAAACCTCTTAATATTTTAATAAGCAAGACTTATTGTATCATTTTTTATTCTCACTTCGATACTTTAAAATGATTATCTTCGCAAAATATCAAAAGCTCCCAATTATTTAGGAGCTTGTAATCATTATTTTTTATTTGTCACGAAGTTGATCGTAAGCCCTTTTTCAATTTTCCTTGCACTTAATTGCAAAGTTAGTAAAGTAACTCCTACCGATATGATAAGTGTAAAGATGCTGCAAATAATGGTTAAGAAAGTCTTGTTATCATTTTTCCATTCGAGAAGTGATACAAGCATTCCAAATATACCTGTAGGACGCCCTTCATGCTGAAAAATGGGAAGAGCATCCGTTGGTATGAGGACAAGAACAGAAGGTAATGCAGCAATAAGTAGATATCCGAAAGAAAGAAACATTAATAAAAAGGAAACCCCTGTTTCCAGCCTGTTTTGCGGGTTATTTGGATTATATTTTGCACCAATAGCCCCAAGCCAAAGTCCAATTCCTGTTATTCCTAAGGACATGATCGCCACAACGGCAATCCCGAAAAAGATATTTAAGAGGCTCCATTTCAAAAATATGCCCCCAGCAAATTCTAAAATAATTAAGAATACAACAGGAATCAACCAATTGATCCAAAACTTCCCAAGTGCGATTTTCCAGCCTGATAATGGCAAGACATGTAAAAAGTGAATAGAGTATGCTTCCCTCGCAATTGAGCCGGAAGCAAAGCCGCCAGTTAGAAATGTAAACATAAAAAGGAAAGTAGCTTGTGCAACCATCCACGAGATTTCTGGATTATGAATGATTATATTTATCATATTTTTATCATTTATGATTGATATGAAAGGAAAAAACATAAAAAATATAAATGGGAGAAAGGCTACCCATTCTCTCAAATCTCTTTGGATGGACCTCCACTCTTTAATTCCTATCATCATAATTGGATGATAAATCTTAGCACTTGCTTTTTTGCCTTTGCGTTTTTTCTTTGGGCGATTTCCTTCGTTCATTTTTATCCAGCCAGTTCTAAACCCTTTTTCAACTAGTAATGAAGTAATGAAGAGCATAAGTGCAGCAAAAATGAAAGTCATCATAAACGGGAGAAAAAAGCTAAAAGACCCAGATGATGCTTCAGTAAGAACCGTTCCTCCCCATTCCATTGGCAGCCATTTCGGCATCTGTGGGATTTGTGTCATTTCTTGTCCATTTGGATTATTTTTCATCAATATATTAGGAAGCTGAAACAGAACATATACAATAATACCGGCTAAGGCACTCATTACTGTCATTAATTCCTTTGCTCTATGAACAGGAATCACTTGAATTAAAACTAAATTCATCATATAAGCAATGCTCATCCCAATCAATGTGAAAAGAAGTGAGGTTATGTAAGCCATTGGAAAAAATACAATACTAGACTTACTGGCAATGCCAAAAACAGTTAAGAGAATAATCGAAAATAACCAAAGAAATCCAGGAACACCAATAAAGCTTTGCAAAAACTTGACCCAATAGATGCTTCGTGTTTTGATCGGCAAAGTAAATAATAATGATAAATCATTTGTTCCATATAAATTTTTAAAAACCTGTGGAACTCCAAACAAAATGTTAAAAGCAATGAGACCAGAAAAGGCATATGCAAATGTAGGATCAAAAAAATCTTTAGGCAGCGTCAAGGCCATTGCACCTATCGCGATACTTAATAGGACAGTGACAAAAATTGCGCCGATTGCAGCAAAGACAGCAGCAATTTTCGTACTGTCTGGAGCCGTTCGAAATTGATTTTTCCCCATTTGCCAGAATAATAGGATGAGTCTTTTTGTCATTTCTCCACCTTCTCTTCATCATCCGAAAGCTCAGTTATCAATTGTCTTACATCTGAATCCCCAGTTAATTCTAAGAATAAATCCTCTAATGAAGTATCGGTCTTGCCTTCCCTTTGCCTTAATTCTTCCATCGTCCCAATAGCAATGATTTCTCCATTTTTGATGATTCCGACTCTGTCACACATTTGTTCAGCGATTTCTAAAATATGTGTTGACATAAACACAGTCATTCCCTGCCGGCATAATGACTGCAAGAGATTCTTTAATGTTTTTGCCCCTTTTGGGTCAAGACCTACAGTTGGTTCATCCAGGAATAAGACTTCAGGCTGGTGAATCAAAGCCCCACATAAATTGATTTTTTGTTTCATTCCATGTGAATACGATTCTATTAGCTCATCTGCTCTTCCAGATAATTCGAACAATGAAAGGTATTTTTCCATTCTTTCTTCAAATTCATCCTGCTTTATTTCAAACACACTACCTATAAATCTTAAAAACTCTCTGCCGGATAATTTCGGATATAGAATGGGTTGATCGGGAATATACGCCATTTTCCTTTTTGCTTCAAGCGGAGATTTCCATATATCTGTCCCCGTTATTTCAACCTGTCCGCTTCCAGGCTCAAGTAAACCCGTCATCATTTTAATCGTTGTTGTCTTACCCGCTCCGTTAGGACCTAAAAAGCAAAATAACTCGCCATTTTTTATTTCAAAATTAACGTCCTTTACTGCATGATAAGAACCATATCTTTTCGATAGATTTTTCACAACGATTGCATTTCCATTATTCATTTTCAACCACCTCGAAACTTTTATATGTAATTCCAACAGTTTATACGTTCTGATTGGAGAAAAGTTCCATAAAAGCAACAATACCTTCTAGTGTCTATCCATTTAATTACTAGTTAAATAGTAGATCATCTTCAGTAATTTTTATTTTCGGAAGTGTAAAGTATATAGAGGTGCCTTTATTTATTTCACTTACTGCCCAAATTTCTCCTTTATGATTTCTAATAATTTCCTTACAGATGGCGAGTCCCAAACCATCGCCATCTTCCTTAGCCTGCCCTTTTTTAGTATACGATCTTGTGAAAATCGTATGAAGATCTTCAGGTTCGATTCCAGATCCTGAATCATGGATTGAAATGCATACAAAATCAGATGACTCCTCAATAATTAGTTCAAGTTGAATTTTTCCGTTTTTCGTATACTTGATTGAATTATTGATTAAATTTGAAATCAGCTGATCCATTCTTCTAATATCAACAGAAACTAATGGATAGTCTGAGTCATTTAATGCTGGAATCGTAATGATAAAATCTAAGTTGTTCTTTTTAACATCCCATTCATACTGACCACAAAGATATAAGAAGAGTTTATTTATAGCGACATTTTCCATTGAAAAATGGAAGCTCCCAGCTGTTAGCTGTGATAAATCAAATAAGTCTTGAATTAGACGATTCAAAGAAAGGATACGTTCTCTGCTTCTTTTTAAATAGCTTAATTGTTTATCAGGAGAATCAATAATTCCATCAATAATCGCTTCAATATACCCTTGTATTGAGGTTATTGGAGTTCTTAAGTCATGAGAAATATTCGCTAAAAAGTCACGTCTCAACGTTTCTTCCTGTTCAAGTTTATTATTCGCCTCAGCAAGACTCGTTATGGCACCCTGAAGATCATTTGTACGCTCCTTTACTTTTTCTTCAAGCATCGTGTACACTCTTGCGTTTACGAGTGAAATAGCAGCCTGTGATGAAAGAATAGTTAACATTTGTATGCTTTCTTTCGTAAATGCATGAGTCATGATGTTATTTTCTAAATATAAAATTCCTATTAATAGATTTTGATACATAATCGGCAATGTTAGTACGGATTTCGGCTTCTTTAATTTGACATATGGATCATCAATAAACAGTCCAATTGCACCCGCATTTTCTAGGACAATTGCCTCTTCCGTTTTGAGAACATAATGAATAAGTTGAAGAGGAATTTCTTGTGCAAACTCGGAAATATCAACTTGATTATCCAATAAATAAGTTTTGTCTAAGTTCCCTTGAATGGCGGGATGTAATCTGCCTTCCTCATGAAGAAGTAAATATCCTTTTTCAGCTCCAGCATTTTCAATCATGATTTTCATCATTTTGATCATTAATTCTTCATAATTGATTTCCATTGATATTGCTTGCGTAGCTTTAATAATTGTTTCCGTATCGATATTTACAGTTCTAGCGACCTGATCATTTAACAAAGGAAACATATCTAAATTCTGTTTTTTTAAATTCTCTGCTTTTATAACTGCACCCCAGCTTACATATTGTTGATAAGCCAATTTGAAAAAATATTGTGCTAATTGCTTATAGCCAATTCTTATATAATAATCACCCATAC
>NZ_JBALOW010000038.1:0-14501 GCF_036965085.1 Bacillus sp. JJ1532 | reverse complement strand
CAGTTTTCAAAGAACTATCATATCGCTCAGAGGCGACTTTATTATCTTATCATCTGCACAAGTCTTTGTCAACAACTTTTTTCTCGGTGAATTCCGTTGTTTCAAAAGGCTTTTGTGGAGACTTTTAATATATTAACATCATATATAAACACTGTCAACATAATTCTTTTGAAAAATGAACAGCTACTTTAACGCGCAGCTGTTCATCTATTTAAATTATCCACGTCTGTATAGCTACTAGTGAAAATAAACCAGGAATTCCTAGAAAGCCTGAGACAGAGGCTGTGATTAAATTAATGGGCACATGTATGCCGAACTGATTCCCAAACGTATTTAAAAAGAATAAAAACAGTGCACCAATCAGTATCTTAATAATACCTTGTCCAACCATTTTAACTGGCTTCAGTGGCGTTCCCATAATCAACAGTAATAATATGCATACTCCTAATATAGAAATAACGATAACAGGCTCCAATAAGAAAAATCCTCCTTTCGAGAAACTTGTACTATCAATTTATGAAATCGATATACAAAAAAGACCTCGATAGAAGGACTATGTCCAAAAATTATTTGTGTAAGGTGATATTTCTTTTTTTTACTTCTTTAAAAAGAAAGAAGTATTTTGCCTCTGCAAGTTTTGCTTGTGTCATAATCTCTGCGGATGGATCAAAGCTTTTTTCGACAAGTGTTTTTTGATTTGCCCATGCTTCTCTTAAATCATAAACTTTATCTAATAGCTTTTCATTAAATTCCTTACGCAGCCAGCCCTTCCTACGAAATAACATTATCTTCGCCCCCATTAGAAAGCGCATGCGCCTCGACAGTTTAGATTTAAACCTCTCTTCTTCCTTCAAGTGCCTTTGAAAGAGTCACCTCATCGGCATATTCAAGGTCTCCTCCGACAGGCAGCCCGTGGGCAATTCGCGTAGCACGAATTCCAGATGGCTTTAATAGACGTGAAATATACATAGCTGTTGCTTCTCCCTCAATATTAGGGTTCGTGGCAAGTATAACTTCTTGTACTGTGTCATCTTGGAGTCTTTTTAGAAGTGTGGGTATATTTATGTCCTCTGGCCCAATCCCATCCATTGGCGAGATCGCGCCTTGCAGTACATGATATAAGCCATGATACTCTTTCATTTTTTCCATTGCAATGACATCTTTAGGATCTTGAACGACACAAATAACCGTTCGATCTCTTCTTTGATCTTCACAAATATAACAGGGGTCTTGATCCGTAATATGGCCGCAAACCGAGCAATATGACAAATTTCTCTTAGCGTTCACTAGCGCCTTTGCAAAATCAAGGACGGTGTCTTCCTTCATACTCAATATAAAAAATGCCAGACGTGCGGCCGTTTTCGGGCCGATACCTGGCAATTTCATAAAGCTGTCAATCAGCTTAGATATCGGTTCAGGATAGTGCATATTAATTCCTCCTTATCGAAAAGCGGAGAGTACCTGCTTATGCTCTTCGCGATGGCACTCGGAGCTAGACATTGAAAAGCAGAAGCTCCATAAAAAAGAAAAGCTTCAGTCTAATCCAACAACTGAAGCTAGACAAATAGAAGTGTCTTAGAACATTCCAGGCAGATTCATTCCTTTAGTGAATTGGCCCATTGTGTTATTTGTTAATTCATCTGCCTTTTTTAGCGCCTCGTTCGTTGCAGCTAATACAAGGTCTTGTAACATTTCGATATCCTCTGGATCTACTACTTCTTCCTTGATGTTTACTTCAAGGATTTCTTTATGGCCAGAAACAATGACAGAAACCATGCCGCCGCCAGCAGTCCCTTCAATTCTTTCTTCACCAAGCTTCTCCTGAGCCTCGGCCATTTTCTTTTGCATCTTTTGCATTTGTTTCATCATATTTTGCATATTGCCCATTCCACGCATTTTATTGTACCTCCAGTTAATTAGTCTATTATTTCTACTAAATCATCACCAAACAATTTTTTAGCTTCGGCGATTAACGGTTCTTCCTCATTTGGATGTTCTTCGTTGACTCCATTATCTTGCTGGCTGTTGAGAAAGTCTTCTCTGACTTTTTGCCATTGCTCATCAGGAATTCCAACGAGCTGCAATCGTTTTCCCAAAAGCTCATACATAATACTGGATAAGATGTCGAGAAATCTCGTATTATCCATTGCCATTTGACAATGAATTTCATATTTAAATTTAATGATATAGGCGGTATGAGAGGCTGCAACAGGCTCCGCTTCATTCAATAAAGCAGCTTGGGACCTCATTTGATTATGAGCCAGCCTATTTAACATTTCGCCCCAATTGCTTTTTATCGCCATTAAATCATTTTTTGTTGCTTGCTTTAATATTTCATTAACCTTCCCAATTGGTGCTTGGAAGCCTTTACGGGAGCTTCTTTGTGCTTTTTTCTGAATAGCAGGCTGACCTTCATCTTGAATCACAACACCCTGGCGCTTCAAAAGACTGATTTCATTCTCTAAATGTTCTATCTTTTGGAGCAACGGCTGAAGATCTCCGACAGCTGCACTTGATCCTTTTCTATCAAGCTGGCAAAGCTTAACGATCGCCACTTCAAGAAAAATCCTCGGATGATTCGTCCAGCGCATTTCCTGCTGGGCCTTATTCAGTACTTCTATTAATTCATACAGCTCTTCCGGCTGGACTTTTTCAGCAAGCTGTTGGAACTCTTCATCTAACATAACTCTTTCCAGCGATTCTTCCAATTTGGGGGCAGCCTTAAAGAGGAGCATGTCTCGATAATATAGGATAAAATCCTCAACAAAACGTGCAGGATCTTTCCCTTGAAATAGAAGCTCATCTAAGAATTCCAGCCCTGCTGCCGCATCCCTTTCCATAACTGCAAGAGCCAGCTTATTTAAAAAGCCTTGCGAAACAGCTCCTGTAACAGTTAAGGCATCATCCATTGTCACTTCGTCCTGGCTAAATGATATAGCCTGATCCAGTAAGCTTAACGCATCACGCATGCCACCCTCTGCTGCTCTCGCAATCACATGCAATGCTTGTTCCTCACACTTAACGCCAGTCTCTTCGACAATGAGCTTCATTCTGCCTACAATTGCTTGTGCTGTAATGCGTTTAAAATCAAATCGCTGGCATCTTGAAATAATCGTAAGCGGAATCTTATGGGGCTCAGTTGTTGCTAAAATAAAGATAACATGCTTTGGAGGTTCTTCAAGTGTTTTCAATAAAGCATTGAAAGCTCCAATGGAAAGCATATGAACTTCATCGACAATATAGACTTTAAACTTTGCAACATTTGGTGCATATTTGACCTTGTCCCTAATATCCCTAATTTCTTCAACGCCGTTATTAGAGGCGGCGTCAATTTCAATAACATCTTGGATGGATCCATCTGTTATCCCTTTACAGGTAGGGCATTCATTACAAGGCTCGTTTACCGGGGACCTTTCACAGTTGACTGCCTTAGCCAGAATCTTTGCGGCACTCGTTTTCCCTGTCCCGCGGGGCCCAGAAAACAGATAGGCATGCGAGATTTTTTCCTGAAGCAGGGCGTTTTGCAATGTTTTCGTTACATGCTCCTGTCCAACAACATCGATAAAGCTTTGAGGACGCCAAACCCGATATAAAGCCTGATAACTCATTGTTACGCCCCCCTTCCTATGTATTCTCAATAACCATTATACCTTATTCATTTTCATTATTTCAAAGTTTAGAAATAAAAAAACTCATCCCAATTCAGAGAGATGAGTTTTGTTTATTATAGTTAAACTGCCGTGCACCTTCCTTCGACTGGCTCCCATAAGCGTTACTTAAGCAGTTAGCTCGGCCCAGGCGACCCTGCGGCACATGAGATGGTCCACTTAATGCTGCTTCCTTCCGGACCTGACATGGTTCATGGATTCCCATTGCGCAGGACCCGGGCGTCAACACCACTTACTTAAGGCAGGCCCTACAGGACACCAGCCTCGGGAAGGGATTCAGCCTCGCTAGAGCGGATTGCGAGTACAGGGCACCGCTACCTCCCCGCCTAGCACGGCAAAGTTGAAACCATATTTAGTTGCGCCATATGTGACGCATAATTAAGTATACTAATCTTTTGTGTAAAAATCAATTCCTATTCGCTGACAATTCCTGTATGATTATCCAACTGTGTTTGTTTCCTTAGTTTCTTCTCTTCTTTCCTTCGTTCTCGCAAGCTTTGGAAGAAAGATGACAGTAATTCACCGCACTCTTCTTCCAGGACACCTGTTACTACCTCACTCTGATGATTAAATCGCTCATCCTGCAAAAGATTCATGAAAGTGCCCGCACAGCCGCCCTTCGGATCCTTTGCACCGTACACAACCTTTTTTATCCGAGAAAGGATAATGGCTCCAGCACACATAGGGCACGGCTCCAGCGTAACATAAAGAATGGCATCCTCAAGCCTCCACGTTCCAAGCTGCTGACACGCTTTATCAATAGCAAGTAATTCCGCATGGGCAATTGCATTTTGATTGGATTCCCGTAAATTATGAGCTCTTGCAATGATTTCCCCATTTAAAACAATAATAGCTCCAATAGGCACTTCCTTCATATCCTCAGCCTTTTTTGCCTCTTTTATCGCTTCTAGCATATATATTTCATCTGACTGTTCCATTTGCAAATCCATTTATTTTTCATCCTTTTAATAAGATCCTTTGTTAAATTATATCATTACTTCATTTATTCCTTCATAAAATGGTTGTAGTGTTTAATTTTATTCATCGAGAATGGTCCTTATTTGTTAGATAAAGGAGGAGTCATTTTGCAAATTCATGTTGTTCAGGCAAACCAAACCTTAACAAGTATCGCGCGTGCCTATGGAACGACCGCCAATGATATAGCCGAAGCTAATGAAATTCCGAATCCTAATAATCTAGTGGTTGGTCAAACCCTAGTAATCCCCATTATCGGCCAATTTTACACGGTGCATAGCGGGGATAGTCTATACTCAATCTCAAGGAAATTTAATATTTCCTATCAGGAACTAGCCTCTATTAACCACATTTCTGTTAACACGCCGCTTCAGGTCGGATTTAGACTTTATATTCCGCCCCGTCCAAAACAGCAGGCTGAATTTAATGCGTATGTAGAACCAAGGGGCACAACGGTTGCACCCAATTTAGAAACAAGTGCACGAGAAGCCGCTCCTTATTTGACCTATTTAGCTCCTTTTAGTTTTCAGGCACTTCGTGATGGGTCCCTGAAAGAGCCATTACTAAATAATTTCCCTGCGATTGCCCGTGCCAACAGAAATGTACTGATGATGGTGATTACAAACCAGGAGAATGATCAGTTTAATGATGAATTGGGTCGGATTCTCCTCAATGATATGCCCATTCAGGACAAATTTTTAAATAATATCGTGGCAACAGCTAAAAAATACGGCTTCCGGGATATACATTTCGATTTCGAATACTTGCGCCCAGCCGATCGAGAAGCATACAATCGTTTTCTTAGAAAAGCCAAGGCTAGATTTCAGCAGGAAGGCTGGCTGCTTTCGACTGCTCTAGCTCCTAAAACAAGCGCTGGGCAAAAAGGACGCTGGTATGAGGCACATGATTATAAGGCACACGGGGAGATTGTTGACTTCGTTGTCATCATGACCTATGAATGGGGCTATAGCGGCGGACCGGCCATGGCAGTTTCTCCTATTGGACCCGTTCGGAAGGTATTAGAGTATGCAATAACAGAGATTCCTTCCAAGAAAATATTAATGGGACAAAACTTATACGGCTATGACTGGACACTGCCATTTGTTCAAGGCTCCTTTGCGCGAGCATTAAGCCCTCAGCAGGCTATACAGCTTGCCGCGAATAACAATGTCGCTATTCAGTATGACACGAAAGCACAGGCACCATTCTTCCACTATACGGATCAGGCGGGGAAAAGACATGAGGTCTGGTTTGAAGACGCCCGCTCCATTCAGGCAAAATTTGATTTGATTAAGGAATTGAAGTTAAGAGGAATGAGCTATTGGAAGCTTGGCCTTTCTTTTCCGCAAAACTGGTTATTGATCACAGAGAATTTTAACGTTGTAAAAAGACCTTAAGAGATTTGAAACAGCTGATACATTGTCAGCTGTTTTTTTGTGCCATTTTAATAAATTCTGCCGGTCGACCTAATTGAACAAACCCTTGATATACGAAGTAATGATCAGCGCAGTGAAATTAGATAGAGGCCTATTGGAAAGCAGATGCATTCCCTATAAAAAAATTCCATATCCCTTCCACCACGATTGTATGATAAAATAATTTTTGTGTCATTTAAGGACGGAGTGCCAAACAACACTTTTATAGATAAAGCAGGACGGAGTAGGAGGACTATCCATGGGAGCAACCCCTTTTATCACGGTTGAGGGACCAATTGGTGTTGGAAAAACATCACTAGCTAAGGCCATTTCTGATCATTTCGAATTTGCCCTACTGAAAGAAATAGTAGATGAAAACCCGTTTTTAGGTAAATTCTATGAAAACATTGAGGAATGGAGTTTTCAAACTGAAATGTTTTTTCTCTGCAACCGCTATAAGCAGTTAGCTGATATTCAGAACCATTTTCTGAAGAAAGATAAACCTGTCGTTGCAGACTACCATATATTAAAAAATCTTATTTTTGCCGGGCGATCATTGAATACACAGGAATACGAAAAGTATCTAAAAATTTACGATATCCTAACTGTAGATATGCCAAAGCCCAATGTAGTGATTTATCTTCATGCAAGTCTAGAAACAATTCTGAAGCGTATTCGCCTAAGGGGAAGGGATATTGAAAAGAATATAAGCCCCTTGTATTTAGAGCAATTATCCATAGATTATGACAAGGCGATTAGCGACTTCGAATCTCAGCATCCGGAGGTTTCAGTTCTACGCTTCAATGGCGATCATTTAGACTTTGTAAAAAATCAAGAGGATCTCCAAACGATCATTGACACGTTATCTATCACATTAATTAAAGGGAGCATGCAATCATGATTCTTCGAAACAAATATGGAATCCCTTCAAATGCAGTCATCACGATTGCCGGAACGGTTGGAGTGGGAAAATCTACAATGACCAATGCCCTTGCAAAGGCTCTACACTTTCGCACATCCTTTGAAAAAGTGGATACCAATCCTTATTTAGATAAATTTTATGCGGATTTTGAACGCTGGAGCTTTCATCTGCAAATTTATTTTCTAGCTGAACGTTATAAAGAACAAAAACGAATTTTTGAGTATGGCGGCGGTTTTATCCAAGATCGATCCATTTATGAGGACACTGGGATCTTTGCGAAGATGCATTATGAAAAAGGCACCATGTCCAAGGTCGATTACGAAACCTATACTAGCCTATTTGAGGCGATGGTCATGACTCCTTATTTCCCGCATCCGGACTTGCTTATTTATCTAGAAGGCTCCCTCGATGATATTCTATCCCGAATCCATGAACGAGGACGCCCAATGGAGCAACAGACACCTATTGAGTATTGGAAGGAAATGCATAAGCGCTACGAAGATTGGATTAACTCCTTTAACGCTTGTCCTGTACTTCGATTGAATATCAATGATTATGATATTATTGATGATGAAAGCTCAGTTGAACCGATTCTTGAACGGATTTCGGAGTTCATGAAGCAAACTCAATTATTAAAAAAATAGTCGCCCTAAACAGGCGACTATTTTAGTATATAAAGCATAAAAAAAACCGCTACATTTGCCTGTAACGGTTTTTATCTCCAATTTATGCGCGTGTATAATGTCAATGTTAATGGAGGAGGAAAGGGGATTCGAACCCCTGCGCGGTTTGACCCGCCTGTCGGTTTTCAAGACCGATCCCTTCAGCCGGACTTGGGTATTCCTCCGTATCGACAAGAAATAATATATCATTTATCAAAAACGATGTCAATATTATTTAATATTTTTTTTGAGCGGGGTTTGGCCCCGCTCAAAAAGTATTCTAACTTGGAGTTTTAGCGAAATTTACTCTGGTTTAATGACATCTCTGTTGCCCATATACGGACGCAGCACCTCTGGAATCACGAAACTGCCATCCTCCTGCTGGTAATTTTCCAACAGAGCGGCAACGGTGCGGCCGATTGCAAGGCCAGATCCATTTAATGTATGCACATGCTCAGGTTTACCCTTAGCCTCACGGCGGAAACGAATATTCGCACGTCTTGCTTGGAAGGCTTCAAAGTTACTGCAAGAAGAAATCTCTCTGTATGTGTTATAGCTTGGAATCCACACTTCAATATCATACTTTTTCGCAGCAGTGAAGCCAAGGTCACCCGTACACATGCTCATCACGCGGTATGGAAGGCCTAATAACTGGAGAACCTTCTCCGCATTCTTTGTCAGCTTTTCTAATTCTTCATAAGAGTCTTCCGGCTTTACAAATTTAACGAGCTCCACCTTATTAAATTGATGCTGGCGAATCAGCCCTCTCGTATCACGTCCAGCTGATCCGGCTTCAGAACGAAAGCAAGCACTAAATGCAGCGTAATTAAACGGAAGATCCTCTGCACTTAGAATTTCTTCTCTGTGCATATTCGTAACAGGTACCTCAGCTGTTGGAATTAAGAAGTAATCCTCATTTTCTATAAGGAAGGCATCCTCTTCAAACTTCGGAAGCTGACCTGTTCCAGTCATACTTGCACGATTGACTAAATATGGCGGCAATACCTCTGTATAGCCGTGCTCCTCTGTGTGAAGATCAAGCATAAAGTTGAATAAAGCACGTTCAAGGCGTGCACCGAGCCCTTTGTAAAATACAAATCGGCTTCCCGTTACCTTCCCTGCACGTTCAAAATCAAGAATATTTAACTGGTCAGCCACTTCCCAATGCGGCTTCGGTTCAAAGTCAAACTGTCTAACCTCTCCCCACTTCCACGCTTCCACATTGTCGTCTTCAGTTTCTCCAACTGGGACACTTTCATGCGGAATATTTGGTATGCTTAGCAATAGTTGATCTAATTCCTCTTCAACCGTGCGCAGCTCATCATCAAGCTCTTTAATTTGATCTCCAACCTCTCGCATTTCAGCAATTAAATGATCCGCATCTTGTTTATCACGTTTTAAAATGGCAACCTGCTGAGAAACCTCATTCCGTCTGCTTTTCAGCTGTTCTGCTTTCACAATTAATTCACGTCGTTTCGTATCAAGATCTTTAAATTTCCCAAGATCCGTTAAATCCTCGCCGCGATGCTCCAGCTTCTTTTTCACATCTTCAAAATTAGCTCTCAAAAACTTAATGTCTAACATTTCATAATCCCTCCTAATTTTTTAATGGGGCAAAACACAAAAAACTCCCGTCCCCAAAAAAGGGACGAGAGTTACCCGCGTTGCCACCCTAGTTGAAGGCATGAGCCTTCCACCTTAAATTCATAACGGTTTTATACCGAAAGTATTTACTGGCCAAAAAAATGGCGTTCCATACTTTGCTCGAGGATGGATTCACAAGCTTCACCCGCCAATTTCCACCAACCATTGGCTCTCTTTAGAATGAAAATCCTGTTACTAGTTCCTCTCATTGCTTTCGACTATAGTAAATTTTAATTCATAATGTACTACAATTATGAATCATTTGCAACTATATTATGCAAATTAATTTTTCTTCGCCTCTTTTACCATGTTAATAAAGTAGGAGGTAATACGGTGGTCATCTGTTAATTCTGGATGAAAGGAGCATCCAAGAATATGACCCTCACGTGCTGCCTACGATACGCTCATCATGTTTCGCCAGAACTTCCACATTCTCTCCTGCTTGCACAATATGAGGAGCACGAATAAATACCGCAGGGAAATCCTCTGCCACACCAGCAACATGTTTTTTGCCTCTACAATCGCTTCTAAATCTGTACCCGTTTTCAGCTGCCATCATTTTGATTGATTTAATATTCATAAATAATGGAGGAATATTTCGTTAATTCAAATCGGAATAATTCCCTTTCCTATAATGACACTAAACAACAAAAAGGGGTTCCTGTCAAGACAAGAAACCCCTTTTTATTAGAACCAACCTTTTACAGTTGAGGAGATGCCTCCGAAGACATTCCCGAAAAAGCTACCTATTCCACGCATCATCAACACAAACCAGTTCGCCTTTTCAATATCCTCTGCAGCAACAACATCTACTTGAATTTTATTTTTTCCCTTTTCAGATAAAAATTCTAAGTCACCTTCATTAGAAGATTCAATCGTTAAAGTTCCGACCTTTTCTCCTTCTTTAACAGGCGCCGTTAATTCCCCTTTATCATTAAGCTTTTCTTTATCCAAAACTAGCTTTGTCTTATAGTTTTCCTTTTCACCATTTTTCACAACCATTGTGATTGGATCCTTTGTTTCAATCTTTACCTTGTCTTCTTTTCCTTTAATAACAGGTAAAGTCTTTTGACCCTTCACTTGGTAATTAGCAGGTACTAACTCTTCTTTGCCAAAATTACTAAATGCATAATTAAACATTTTCTTTGTTTCATCAAAGCGGGATTTATAAGTACCCTTACCGCTTTCATCCTTGGCATTCATAATAACAGTGATGTAACGGGTGCCATTTCTGACAGCTGTACCTGTAAAGCAATAGCCAGCAAACTCCGTTGTCCCTGTTTTTAAACCATCTACGCCCTCAAAGCCATAAACAAGACTAGGAAGCATCCAGTTCCAGTTTTGCATGTCAATCGCATCTTCTGTGCCTTCTCTGAAGGTCATTTTCGGAATAGTTGTCGTTTCTAACACTTCTGGGTAGTCATTAAGCAAATAAGAAGCTAGCATTGCAGTAGCTCTAGCAGACATCACATTCTCTTCATCTTCTGTCCCAGTATGGTGGAATCCTTTTAAATCTTTATTATTTAAGCCAGATGAGTTAACAAACTTGAAATCTTTTAATCCTAGTTCTTCTGCTTTTTTATTCATCATTTTTACAAAGTTCTCTTCAGAACCCGCAAGCGTTTCTGCAATGGCAATCGTTGCAGCATTTGCTGAATAAATCGTCATTGCTTGGTACAGTTCACGAATATTGTATTTTCCATCTCTGCGCAAAGGTACATTGGATAAATTCGTATCATGAGAAATCTTCCAGACATACTCGCTAACGGAATATTCTTGGTCCCATTTCACTCTTCCCTCATTAATAGCTTCTAGAAGAAGATACTCAGTCATCATTTTTGTCATACTAGCGATACCAAGAACTTGGTCGGCATTTTTCGAATAAAGTACTTTACCTGTCTCTGCTTCTACTAGAATAGCAGCATCACCATTAACATTTAAAATATCTTCTGCATAGGCTCTATTTAAGCTAGGAAAAAGCCCTATTACCATCACGAATGCAAGAATACTAGCTACATATTTGCGAAATTTTTTCAATACAAAGCCCTCCAACTTTTTAGTACACGTCTGATATTTTATCATAATTCGACATTAAAACATAGACAGAGGATTTACCTATTCTTACCTGGAAATTTTTCATACAAAAAGCAGAGAAGCTTCATGCTTACTCTGCTCTTACATACTCGTTCTAGTATTGAATTATGAAAAAGAATAGTTTGGTGCTTCTTTCGTAATTTGGACATCATGCGGATGGCTTTCCTTTAATCCGGCACCAGTCATTCTTATAAATTGTGATTTCTCTCTTAATTCCGTTAAATCCTTTGTTCCACAATACCCCATACCTGAACGCAGACCGCCAACAAGCTGATAAATCGTATCTGCTAACGGCCCTTTATAAGGTAATCGGCCTTCTATTCCCTCCGGAACAAACTTCTTATTATCTTCTTGGAAATAACGATCCTTTGAACCTTTTTCCATCGAAGCAACAGAACCCATGCCGCGGTAAACCTTAAAGCGGCGACCTTGGAAGATTTCCGTTTCTCCAGGACTTTCAGTTACTCCTGCTAATAGACTGCCAAGCATAACGGCATGTCCACCAGCAGCAAGTGCTTTTACTACATCACCTGAATATTTGATTCCACCGTCAGCAATAATCGACTTTCCGTGCTTTCTTGCCTCAGTAGCACAATCATATACGGCTGTAATTTGAGGAACGCCTACTCCGGCAACTACTCGAGTTGTGCAAATGGAGCCAGGTCCAATTCCTACCTTTACAATATCTGCTCCTGCTTCGATTAATTCCTTTGTTGCTTCTGCAGTTGCAACATTTCCCGCAATAATCGCTAGGTGAGGGTAAGTTTTTCTTATTTCACGAACAGTATCTATTACTCCTTTTGAATGTCCGTGTGCAGTATCTACTACAATAACGTCTACTTGAGATTTAACAAGCATCGCTACACGCATCATTGTATCTTTTGTTACGCCAACAGCAGCCCCAACTAGCAAGCGGCCCTGCTCATCTTTAGCGGAATTTGGAAACTCAATCACTTTTTCAATATCTTTTATAGTGATTAAACCTTTTAGGATCCCTTCACTGTCCACAAGCGGAAGCTTTTCAATTTTATGCTTTTGAAGAATGCTCTCTGCTTCTTCTAAAGTAGTTCCCACAGGTGCAGTGACAAGGTTTTCCTTTGTCATAACATCAGAAATAATAATCGAATAATCCGAAATAAATCGAAGATCCCGGTTTGTTAAAATACCAACAAGTTTTTGCTCTTCACCATTATTTACGATAGGTACACCTGAAATTCGGTATTTCCCCATTAAATGCTCGGCATCATATACTTGTTGTTCTGGGGTAAGGAAAAATGGGTCTGTAATAACGCCGCTTTCAGAGCGCTTCACTTTATCGACTTGCTCAGCCTGCTGCTCGATCGTCATATTTTTATGAATGACACCCAATCCACCTTGTCGAGCCATTGCAATAGCCATTTCTGCTTCAGTTACAGTGTCCATCCCTGCACTGATAATTGGAATATTAAGCTTAATCTTATCTGTAAGCTGAACACTTAAACTCACATCACGTGGAAGAACCTCTGATTTAGAAGGAACAAGTAACACATCATCAAAAGTTAAACCTTCTTTTACAAACTTACTTTCCCACATCTTTTTGACCCCCAATTCTTGAAAATATTATTAGTAGGTTATCAATTGGGCAAAATACTGTCAAGGATTCTTCAATATGTTGGATTTTTCTAAAAACTCGGAGGTGCTTATTAATGCGTGACTATAAAGATTGGGATTCATTTTTATATTATTTTTCGGCAAGCTCCTCACAATCCTTTCTAAAAAAATGCTATCATCTTCAACATTTGGACTCAGCAGAACAAAAAAGTTATGAAAACAGCTACCCTTTTATATATTATCTTGAACATGGACAAATTTATTACAAACAAGCAGAACTTGCTCCGTTATTAATTAAGCCCATTCTTTTATTTTACGGAATGGTTCATTTAATAAAAGCTTGTATTTTAACTGTAGACCCTAATTATCCTGAAACAACCACTGTTCTTGCACATGGTGTTTCAACTAGGAAAAGGAAAAAACAACAATATCACTTTTTTCATGATGAGGTAAAAATCCAGAAAAGCGGACTTTTTCCGTATATGGGGGAAAAACTGTTTCACATGAAACATTTAGAAGGTGAAAAAACAAATATGAGGGAGTTACTTTCTCAGATTCCTGAACTTACTCAAATGTTCAAACAAACAGAGGGGAAACAAACATTTTTGCAAATGAAACAGCAGGATCAAATACATCTACTGCCAAAGGAAATTTTAGACACCTTTCATATGACTGAAGCCCGCTTTATAGAATATTGGAATAACGGAAATAAAGCCGATATACAAGGTGCAGATGAACAATTTATACACTTTACGATCAACTCAACATGCATAAATGATCTGCTCCCAATTAAATTCAATATTGATAATGAACAGCTTTATTTCCCTAGAATCAAAAACAGCCTAAATTTTTTCCCGGAATTATTAATCCACTATTTATTGCTTTATAATTTAAGTATGATCGCTCGGTATGAAACGGAATGGTGGAGCGAATTAATAAAAATGATGCCCAATCAGGATTTTCCCTTTATTCAGTCCTTTTTAAACATTACCTCCAAGAAGGGACCTTTTTTAATTTATCAAACGTTAACAAAAGGAAAAACATGAATTCATTGGTTGCATTGAAAAAAGGGCATATTCATGAAATAGTTCTGAAAATGTAGAGAAGAAACATATAAAAAATAGTAATTTAATTAAAAGTAAATAATGCATACAAATAATCATGCTCAGAGAATTCTTTGAGCATGATTTTTTTTGCTCTTACTCATTTACATTCGATAGTTAAAGAAACCAATGCGGACACTAAGTTCGCGATTATTGGAAAAACACAAGGAAATCTCTGCTTTTTTAAATAACGGAATCTATGTCCGCAATTATATGAAATTACCCTATTTTTGTACACATAGCGGAACTGGTGTCCACCTAACTCAAATAAAAAGACCAAATCAATTTATGATTTGGTCTGCTGCTTAATATGCTATTTATAGTTCGTCTTCATAAAGCTGAATTACATAATCTTTATGGATTCCCTTACAAAACTCCACAAAAAAGAACAGCCTTATTAGCTGTTCTTCTTTTGCCTAGCGACGTCC